>CAJMRA010000187.1 GCA_905215675.1 uncultured bacterium
AGTTTGAGGGGAGAGGGAAACCCTTTTACGCGCCAGCTAAAAGGGTTTCCCTTCCCCCTCAAAGCGTATCCCCTCTAATACTGGCTGGACTGCTGATTTCTGGGTTTCAGCTTCCAGATGCTGGCAAGGAGGGTGGCGACGGCCTTGTAGAGTTCTTCGGGGATCATTTCGCCGATTTCGACGGATTTATAGAGTGCGCGGGCAAGGGGGACGTTTTCGCGGATGGGGACGTGGTTTTCGCGGGCGACTTCCTTGATGCGTTCGGCGAGCAGGTCCGCGCCCTTGGCGAGGACGATGGGCGCGGGCGCTTCGGCGGCGTTGTAGCGCAGGGCCACGGCAAGGTGGGTGGGGTTGGTGACGACCACGTCGGCGCGGGGCACGTTCTGCATCATGCGCTGCTGCACGACCTGCATCATCTTGCGGCGCTGTCTGTTTTTAATAACGGGGTCGCCTTCGGCCTGCCGACGTTCGTCCTTGACCTCGCTCTTGGTCATTTTCATGTTTTCCTTGTAGGAATAGCGGGTCTGCCAGACGTCGAAAATGGTAATGGCGAGCAGCGGGATGGCGGTATAGAAGAGGATCTGCCGCGCCATTTCCAGCATGAAGACGGCCACGCCTTCGGGCGTGGCATAGTACATGGGCAGGAAGTTGAGATACTGGCTATAGATGATGTAGCCGGGGATGACGGCCAGAATGGCGGCAAAGGCCAGACTCTTGAGCGCGCGTAAGATGGTCATGGGCGAGAACAGCACCTGTTTCAGGCCGTTGACGATGTTGAAGCGCTTCCATTTGAACTTGAAGACCTTGAAGGTCCAGAGCTTGCCCACCTGCACGCGCTGGACGATGATGATCAGGAGCCACAGGCCCAGAAGGATGGGCAGGACCATGACGGCGAAACGCCAGGTGAGTTCCACTGCCAGATCGCGCACGTTCTCGATGGTGGGATCAAAGTCCCAGCTCCCGCCGTAAAAGCGTCGGAACAGGCCGAGCACGCCGTCCTGAATGTTCCCGATGAACGCGGTAAGCAGGGCCATGCCGCCGTAAAGGCTGACCATGCGGGGCAGTTCCTGCGAGCGGGGGACGTTGCCCTCGTTGCGCATTTTCTGCTCTCGTCTCGGGGTCGCTTCTTCTGTTCTGCTGGGGTCTTTCTGCTTGCCGAACATGGGGTGTCCTTGCGCCGTGCGGGCAGGGGAAAAAAGGGAGCGGCGGGGCGGGCCCCGCGCGGGAATGCGGAACGGCTTCCGCGCCGGGGCGGCCGTTTGCGGCGGGCGGCCGTGCGGGAAGGGGCGTTCCGGCTCAGTCCGCCGAAAGGTAGCCGTGCCGTTTCAGGTAGTCCAGCGTCGTGGGCGGGGCCAGTTGTTCCAGTTGCGCCCGGTCGCCGTATTTCAGGGCCCGCCGCAGGGACGAAGCGCTGATGATGCGGCCTTCGTCGGTGGCGCGGCGGGGCAGTTCCACAAATTCGATGCCGTGGCGGGGCAGGATGGCCCGCATGGCGGCGTTATACTGGCGCGTCAGGCGGCAGAGGGGTTCCTCGCCGGCAAAGCGCTTGCGGATGCCCAGCAGCGGCGCGACCACGGTAGCGAAAATTTCCAGATCGCGCCCGGCGTCGATGCGCACATGCTGGAGACGTTCCTTGTCGAAATATTCCGGCAGGGTTTCGGAGGACAGGATCAGCTTGCCGCCGGGCACGACGGCGACGCGCGGTTCGTCGGCCAGCGCCGCGCGGGCCATGGCGAGGCGGGCCTCGAAACTGAACCGGGACTTGTCCTCTTCCAGAATGAACACATAGAGGAAGTCGCAGCGCCGCAGGGCCTCCCGCACAAGAAAGGCGTGCCCGCGCGTGAACGGATTGGCGTTCATGACGACGGCGCCCACGTCGCGTGCGTCGGGGGGGCGGCGTTCCTTCAGGCGTTCCAGTTCGCGCGCGTAGGCTTCCAGTCCCGGCGGCACGAGGGGGGCGCGATCGCGCGCCAGTTCCCGCAGGGCGGGAAAGAGGCGCTCCGCCGCCAGCGCATAGCCGCCGCCGTTCATGTGCACGGTGTCGAAAAAGATTTCTCCCTGCGCGTGCGGGCGCTGGAAGGCGGCGGAAATATCCCGCCAGACAAAGAAGCTCTTGTCCGGGAAGGCGCGCAGGGCCTGTCGCAGGGCGGCGCGATCCACGTCGGAGGTGATCAGCACGGCCACGTCGCCGGGGTGCAGCAGGGTACGCGGCGAGAGTATCTGACGGGCCGCCACGGGCAGGCCGCCCCAGTTGGCGGCGTTGACCACCCGGACGCCTTCTTCCGGGGCCTGTTCGTTGAAGGCCCGCTGTATATGGCTGGCAACGGTCTGCCCGTCCGGGGCGAACGCGCCCACGGCGACGCAGTTGCCGAAAAAGTGAACGGTCTTGCGCCAGCGTTCCGGCACGCCTTCGGTGACGCGCTCGTGATTGACGACGTTGTAGTGACGCGAGGCCGTGTCGGCCAGCAGGAACACGCCGTTGCAGGAGAACGTGCGGAAGCCCGAACGCTCGTAGAAGAAGATTTCCTCCCGTTCCCGCGCGGACAGGCCCGGATAGAGGACGGCCAGTTCCCCGCGCCGGGCGGGATTCAGGTAGTAGCGCCAGAAGCGCCGCTCCAGCAGGATATCCTGTTCGTGCGCGGAGGGGCGGCGGATGCGTTCCACCGGCCGGGCGATGCGCGCCAGCAGCAGCCGCGCGCCGCTTGCCGCGATTTTATGCAACAAGGCCTGATACATGACGCCTTTCATAGTGCCCTAATTCCCCGCGCTTGGGAAGACGCGGGCGGGGGGAGGGGGCGATCCGCAGTCTCCCATCCTTCCCCCAACGCGCTTTTTCCGCTCATTTCAAAGGTGAAACGCTCTGGCCGTCAGCACATTATGTGCGGGTTTTGGGGAAGATGGGGGAGTTTGAGGGGGAACTACGGGAACGCCTTTCCTCGCTTCGCTGCGGAAAGGCTTGGCCCTTTTTGCCGCAAGGAAAAGGGGGTTCTTCCCCCTCAAGAAAACCCTCCGGGGACGCAGTGAGGCCGATCCCGGAGCGTTCCCGGCACGGAATTTGAAAGAAGGGGAGGGAGAAAAGGCCGCGCGCGGTCGGCGACAGAAGGCGTTGCCGACAAGGATGTCAAGATATTTCAGGGAATTGAGGAAATATCGCAACGCGGCGAGACGAGGAGAGGTGTCAATATGGCGACAGTATCGCTTCCGAAGTTGGACTACGGCAAATTCTCGCGACAGGGCGAAGTCATGCTCGCCGCGGGCGTTGTCGTCATTTTGTTTGTGATGTTGGTGCCTCTGCCGACGTTCTTTCTGGACATCATGCTGTGCGTGAGCATCTCCATTTCGCTGCTGGTGCTCATCACGACCATGTTCATGAATTCGCCGCTGGAATTCACCATCTTCCCGTCGTTGCTGCTGGTGACAACCCTGCTGCGGCTGGCCCTGAACGTGGCCTCCACCCGTCTGATCCTGCTGAACGGCGATCAGGGCGTGGAAGCGGCCGGTACGGTCATCCGGGCCTTCGGCGAATTCGTCGTCGGCGGCAGTTACGTGGTCGGCGGCGTCATATTTTTGATTCTGTTCATCCTGAACAAGGTCGTCATCACGGCCGGTACCTCGCGCATCGCCGAAGTGGCGGCCCGCTTCACCCTGGACGCCATGCCCGGCAAGCAGATGGCCATTGAAGCCGACCTTAACGCCGGACTCATCGGCGAAGAGGAAGCCAACGAACGCCGTCAGGCCCTGCGCAAGGAAGCCGACTTCTACGGGGCCATGGACGGCGCCTGCAAGTTCGTGTCCGGGGACGTGAACGCGGGCATGTTCATCACCATCGTCAACCTCGTGGGCGGCCTGATCATCGGCGTGGTCCTGAAAGATATGGACTGGAACACCGCCCTGATGACCTACTCCCTCCTGACCATCGGCGACGGTCTGGTGTCCACCATTCCTTCCATCATCGTTTCCACGGGTACGGGCCTGCTGGTGTCGCGCGCCGCCTCGGAAGCCAAGATGGGCGAAGAATTCATGGCGCAGCTGACGCTCAACAGCCGCGCGCTCAAGCTGGTTTCCATCGTGCTGCTGGTCTTCGCGCTGGTGCCCGGCCTGCCCACCATTCCCTTCCTCGTGCTGTCCGGCGCCATCTTCCTTGCCTCGCGCTTTGCCGAAGACAACAACGCCGCCGAGGGCGAAGACGCCAAGGGCGCCGCGGGCAAGGGCGGCAAGAACGCCAAGAGCGGCAAGCGCAGCCCCACCGCCGACACCCCCGAGGAAGTGCAGGCCCTGCTGCCGCTGGATATGCTCGAACTCGAAGTCGGCTACGGCCTCATTCCGCTGGTGGACGAGGAACAGAGCGGCAACATTCTGGCGCGCATCCGCTCCATTCGTCGGCAGTTCGCGCTGGATATGGGCGTCATTATTCCGTCGCTGCACCTGCGTGACAATCTCCAGCTCAAGCCCGGCCAGTACGCCCTGCTGATCAAGGGCAATCAGGTGGCCTCCGCCGAAATTCTGGTGGATCACTTCCTGGCCATGGACCCCGGCAACGTGACGACCCAGATCAAGGGCATCGAGACCCGCGAACCCGCCTTCAACCTGCCCGCCCTCTGGATTCCCGACGCCCAGCGCGAAGAAGCCATGATGGCCGGCTATACGGTGGTCGATCCGGCGACGGTCATCGCCACCCACCTGACGGAAGTCTTCAAGCGTCATCTTTCCGAATTCCTCGACCGTCAGGCCGTGCAGGGACTGCTGGACACCCTTGCCCGCACCGCCCCCAAGGCCGTGGAGGACCTCGTGCCCGGCGTGGTGACGCTCGGCATCGTCCAGAAGGTTCTGCAAAATCTGGTGCGCGAAAACGTCAGCATCCGCGATATGCTCACCATCGTGGAAACCCTCGGCGACTACGGTTCCAATATCAAGAACCCCGACGTCCTGTCCGAATTCGTCCGCGAAAAGCTGTCCCGCTCCATCGTGCGCCCCTATCTGGACAGCCAGAGCGCCCTGCCCGTGCTGACCCTCGGCCCCGCGGCGGAAAAAATGGTGCAGGAAGGCCTGCGCCAGAGCGAAAACGGCGCAACCTTCCTTTCGCTCAACCCCGTCGCCGCCCAGCGCCTTATCCAGAACATCAATACCGCCGTGGAAAACGCCGTGATGACCGACGGCCAGCCCGTGGTCCTCACCAGCCCCATGGTCCGGCCCCATCTGGCCCAGCTCCTGACCCGCTTCCTGCCGACCGTCCCGGTCATCTCGCAGGCGGAAATCCCCGCGGATGTGCGCCTGCAATCCGTGGGCGTGGTCAACGCGGAATAGACCTGATTCTCAGCCGACAGTGACGGGGTCCGTCCATGCAGGGGCCCCGTCGCTCAGGAAATCCGGCGGGGCGGCGCGGGATATTCCTCCCCTTCCCGCACCGCCATTGTCCGAAGGGCCGCCTTCATCGTGAAGGCGGCCCTTTTCTCGTCCGGCGAATGCGGGG
>CAJMRA010000188.1 GCA_905215675.1 uncultured bacterium
GGCGGCACGTCATGATTATGGAAACCGCCGGGCATCGTTCTTTTGGGGGTGCTGAGATGTTTTTCCTTTTTCAGGCGGCGCTGTGCCGCCGCCTCGCGTTTCACCTTTTTCAAAGGTGAAACGCTCTAGCGCGCAAGGGGCCCAGCCTTTCCGCAGGAAAGGCGTTCCCGTAATTCTTCCCCCCAGGCCCCCCATCCTTCCCCCAACGCGCTTTTTCAGAGGGGACACAGGCCATGTGGCAAGTACTTTTCAGCTGAACGCTCGTGGTTTCCGCGTGGGGCAAGCGCATACCGGGCCGCAACAGCGGCTGAAATACTCTCAGAATGAATATTATGAAAACTTTTCGGGACACACCGGTACCGGCGGCCATGTTTCTTTCCCGTCCATTCCCGTCAGGAAGCCGGGGCGCAGGCGGTCTCCCGTAGAGAGCATTTTCAGTTTGAAACGCGTTGCGTGCAAATCATACGGCCTGTGTCGTTTCGTGGAAAAGCGCGGTTTTCCGCTCGGTTCGGGCCGGGCGGGCCCCCGGCCCCCGGACAATCCGCGCGGAACCCGGTCAGGCGAAAAGATGCAGGGCGTTGCTCATGAGGTCTTCCATGCGGCTGTCGGAGAGTCCCGATTTTTCCTGAAAACGGCGCACCTCTCCGGCGGGCGAGTACAGGGGCCAGTCGGTGCCGAACAGGAGCCGTTCACGGGGAAAATGGGCAAGCAGGGCCTTGAGCAGTTCCGGCGAGGCGTAGGGGCTGGTGCTGGAGGTATCGCACCAGAGATTTTCGCTCGGGGGCAGTCCCTTGAGAGTGTGTTCCCACATGCGGTAGCCGCCGAAATGGGCGGCAACGATGGTCAGGCGGGGAAATGCGGCGGCAAGCCGGGCGACCATGTAGGGCGTGGAGGGACATTCGGCAAGGGGCCTGTGAGAGCCCACATGAAGCAGAAGGATGAAGCGTTCCTGGCAGGCGTCGAGAATGGGCAGCAGGCGGGGATCGTCGAGGCGGAAGCCCTGAAAGTCGGGATGCAGCTTGATGCCGCGTATATTGTTGCGCTCCAGCCGATCGAGTTCTTCGCCCCAGCGGGCATAGTCGGGATGGAAGGTCCCGAACGCGATGACGTGTTCCGGGTGGGAGCGCTGGAGCTCCATGGCGTAATTGTTCGCCGGGATGACCTGCGTCGGCGTGGTGGCCGCGCAGAGCAGCACCATTTTTTCGATGCCGATGCTGCTTTCCTGTTCCAGCAGGTGGGCGATGGTGCCGTCCCCTTCGCAGACCAGATCATAGGCGCTGTTGAGATGGGCGACGGCCTTGTGGGCTATTTTGGGGTGAAAGGCGTGCGTGTGGATGTCGAAAAGCATGGTCTCAGGCCTTGCCTACGCCGTTGACGACGTTGATGGGAGTTCCGTCGCGCCAGCGGCGGATATTTTCGGCCATAAGGTTGATGATGTTCTGGCGGGAGCGGACGGAAGCCCATGCCATATGGGGCGTTATGATGGTATTGGGGGCCGCGAGCAGGGGATTGGATGCCGACGGGGGTTCCTTGGCAAGCACATCCGTGCCGAGTCCGCCGATCTTGCCGTTTTTGAGGGCCCGGGCCACATCGGCCTCGTTGAGCAGGGGGCCGCGCGCGGTATTGAGCAGGATGACGCCGTGTTTCATGCGGGCGATGGTTTCCTTGTTGATCAGGGCGTGCGTGGCGTCCGTCAGGGGACAGTGCAGGGAAATGACGTCGGCCCTGGCAAGGAGCTGATCCAGCGAGACAAAGGAAAAGTTGCGGTACTGGGGAGGGTTGCGCGGGGTTCTCGTATGGGCGAGCACCGTCATGCCGAAGGCGTTGGCCAGCTCGCCGACGCGGCGGCCGATGGTGCCGAAGCCGATGATGCCGATGGTCAGGCCGGTCAGCTGGACGGGCGTTTTTTCCCAGAAGCACCACTGTCCGCACTGCTGCCACATGCCTTCCTTGACGCGGCGGCTGTGTTCGCTGGTATGGCGGCAGAGTTCCAGCAGCAGGGTGACGGCATGCTGGGCGACGTCGTCCACGCCGTAGGCGACGACGTTGCAGACGGGGATGTTGCGTTCGGCGAAGGCGGCGGCGTCGATGACGTCGTATCCCGTGGCGAGCGTGCCCACAAAGCGGGCGTCGGGAATATCTTTCAGGGCGGATTTTCGCAGGGGAACCTTGTTGAGGAGCAGCACATCGGCTCCGGCTGCATGGCTTCGGAGTTCCGCGGGGCTGGTCGTGTCATGAATGACGGTTTCGCCGAGGGCGGAAATGGGCGACCAGTCCACATCGCCGGGATTGAGTACCTTGCCGTCCAGAATGGCTATCTTCATGAGGCTAACTCGTGTTGAGGATGCGGGTAACTGCGTTCCTTGTGGTAGCCCAGGCGACGGCATTTCGCAAGCGGCGGATAAAACAAAAAGGCCGCCCGAAGGCGGCCTTCAAAAGCATTGTCGATACGAACTACTGGGCGATCACGCGGAAATCGTCGCGGCGGTTCTGGGACCACACGGATTCGCCGGAGCCCTGCACAGCGGGATTTTCCTTGCCGTAGCTGATCATTTCCAGCTGGCTGGGATTCACGCCGAGGGTCACCATGTATTCGTAGGCGGCGCGGGCGCGGCGTTCGCCGAGGGCGAGGTTGTATTCCTGGGTGCCGCGTTCGTCGCAGTTACCTTCGATGCGCACGCGGATGCTGGGATACTGCTTCATCAGTTCGGCCTTGGTCTTCAGCACTTCCTTGTATTCGGGCTGAATGTCGAACTTGTCGAAGGCAAAGAGCACGCGACCATCGGTGATCTGCTGCACGGCAGCCTGCAGGGCGGGATCCATGCCCTGATCAGCGTTGGGATCAGCGGTGGCGGTTTTCTTGGAGCAGCCGAAACCGGCGGCCAGAGCCAGAACCAGAGCCAGAATAAGAGCGTAGCGTTTCATGATGTTCCTCCTGAGATCTCTCGCGGTGTGGAGTTCGAACTCCCACCCGTGAGCATAAAAAATATTGCTCACAGGGCGGATGGTATATGTCATGCCGATTTTGTCAAGATGCGGTAAGGGCCGGAGAGCGGCTTTTGCGGATGAAACAGGGCGTTTTTCCCTGTTTTTCTTGGAAAAACGCCCTGTTAGAACGGTATTATTTTTTTTACGCTATTCGCCTTCCGGCATGCCCCAGCGGGGGAAGGAGGCGTCGCCGCCGCCCGTGGGAACCTTCTTGGCGTCGCCGCCGTGGCGGGTCGTCAGATAGATGCCCCGCGAGCCGCCGCGGCTGGAGGTGAAGGCGATGAAGTAGCTGTCGCCGCAGAAGGAGGGCTGTTCGTCGCTGCCGGGGCCGAAGGAAATCTGGCGTTCGGCGCCGGTGACCATATCCTGCACGAAAATGCGGTGGCCGTATTCCGTCATGCGGCTGTAGGTGACCAGGGTCCCGTCGGGGGAAAGGTTGGCCTCGGTGTTATAGCCGCCGTTCATGCTCACGCGGGTGGTGGCGCCGCTGGTCAGATCCTTGAGGAAGATCTGCGGGCCGCCGAGGCGGGAGGAGGTGAAGGCCATCTTGGTGCCGGTCTTGTCGAAGGTCGGCGACACATTGATGGAGTGCCCGCCCTCAAGGACGCGTTCCTTCTGGAAGGCGTGGTTCAGCAGATAGATGACGGGATACTTGCCGTTGGACAGGGCCACGGCCACCTTGTTGTCGGGCGTGAAGGAGGGGCCGATGACCACGTTGCCGGGGAAGCGCACGCGCTGCACGCTGCCCTTCTTGCGATCCCAGACGCCGAGCGAGTGGGACTTGGGATCAATGTGCGTGAAGACGATGAAGCGCCCGTCAATGGACCATGCCGGAGACATGGCTTCACCGGAAATGCGCGTGATCTGGCGCAGGTTGCGGCCGGTGGGCTTGCAGATCCAGACGTTGGAGCTCATGCGCCCGGTCTTCTTGACGAAGGCCAGGGTGGAGCGGAAGAATGCGCCGCTGCCGGTAAGGACCTCCAGCAGATCGGCGCAGAAGCGGTCGGCGACCTCGGGCAGTTCCTTGGCGCTGACGCGGGGGTATTCCTTGCCGAAGAGGCGTCCGCCGGTATTGGTTTCAAAGGCGCGAATCTGCACGGGGGACGTGCCGCGGTCGCCGTTGGGCCAGTAGGTCGTGACCACGATGTCGCTGCCGGCCAGCTGGAAGCGCTTGAAGTCGAGGTTCGGCGGCTCATAGCCCGGCAGGACCGTGCCGCCGAGAACGGCCTTGGGATCGGTCAGCCGCATGAAGGGCAGGAAGCTCAGATTTTCATTGATCAGCTTCTGGAGTTCCGCGCCCATGTTGCCGGCTTCCTTTTCGGGGCCTGTCAGAGGCGCGGCCAGAGCCAGATTGACGCTGTTTTGCCCGGGACCGTAGATGTCCACGCGCATGGCGGCGTGGACGGAGCCGGCCGCCAGCAGGCACAGGCCCAGAACCGACAGAAGAAATGTGCGTTTCATGGAAAAGGCATCCTCGCAAATCGACGCGTTGCAGATGCTGCTAGCGCGTCAGGGTTAAGGTGACATCCATCGTGGCGCCGAGACCGGCCGGCGGCGGCGGAATGCTGCCGGCACGCTTGATGCCCTGGCGCACGTATTTGTCGAGGCGTTCGTCGCCGCTGCCGGAAACGATGTCGTAGTGCTTTATGTTGCCTGCCGTGTCCACGTCAAGTCGTACGGTGACGCGATAGGTGCCGGGCTTGCTTTCCACCGGGATGAAGATGGCGTTGCGCAGTTTCCAGACGACATTGGAGAAATAGCGCTTGAACTGGGGCCCGTAGGCGTCCTGGGCAATGCCGGAGGAGGTTGCCGGTACCGAGGCCGGAGAGGGCGTGATGCCCTGATGCGCGGGAGCGGCCGGAGGCGCGGTCACGGCGGGCGGCGTTGCCGTGCCTGGCTGGGCGGCGGGCGTCTGGGGAGCGGCGGGCGTCTGGGGAGCGGCGGGCGTCTGGGGCGCGGCGGAGGCTTTGGCGCGCGGGACGCCGGTCCAGAAGGCCAGATAGACGTCTATGGGCATGCTGTAGGGCGGGGTTCCGTAGCTTTCCGTCGCCTTGACGGCTTCGCAGGCGGAGATGTCCAGCGCCGGATAGCCCGAGGCGCGCACGGGCTCGCAGGAGAGCACGCGCCCGCGCCCGTCCAGGGAAACGCGCACGCGCAGGAGGACATTGTTCTTGATGGCCGGGGGCGACCAGCGTTCGCTGACCTTTTCCAGCATGGCGCCGGCGTAGCCGTCCTGCTGATCGGCGGCCATGATGGCGGCCGCGCGGGGGATACCCGCCGCGCCCAGCAGGGCGAGCGCCGCCGCGCAAAGGGCAAGCCGCCGCGGGCGGCGTGTGGGCTTCATGGGGAATAGGGGCATATGACCTCCTTGCTGCGGGGGAACTGTCTCCGCCCGGGGGCGGATGGGCCGAAGCTGTAAGGCGATCCCGGGGATCGCCGTTCATTCTTTAGAGCGTTTCACCTTTGAAAAAGGTGA
>CAJMRA010000189.1 GCA_905215675.1 uncultured bacterium
GGAACCCCCTCTCGCGCGAGCAGAGGGGTTCCCCCCTCCCCCCGCCATACGCCCTACACTCTCTTTGCTACCCGGCGGCGTTCATGCGGGCGATGCGGGGCACGGCCTGGCAGCAGACGCGCAGGTCGCGGGAGCCGCGGCCGTCTTCCAGCGTGGCGAATTCGTCGGCTTCCAGCACTTCCACGGCGGGTTCCAGATCGGGGGCGTCGCGCAGCATGGCGTCGCGCAGCAGTTCCAGCGCCCTGTCGGACACGCTGCGCAGGGAGGCGTCGCGCGGCAGGGCTTCGCAGACATCCAGCGCGGGGGCGCGCAGCAGACGGCGGCGGCTGTCGGCCGTCACGGTGGCGTAGACGTCGAGGGAGGCCGTGGGCAGGGCCAGCGCCGCGCCCACGGCGTTGGCGACGTCGGCGTGATCGGGGCACTGCACGGGCATGCCGAGGGGTTCCTCCAGCAGCGGGCGCAGCATGGCGGCGGGGCCGCCCACGAGCCATGCCCAGCGCGGCTCAAGGGCGCGGATGCCTTTCAGGGCGGCCAGCGTGTAGACGGGGCGGGAGTTGACCTGTTCCAGCAGGGAGGCCGCGGCTTCGGCGATGCGGTCGAGGGCGTCGGCCACGGCGCGGGCGGCGGCTTCTTCGGGCGCAAGGCCCAGTTCTCCGGCAAGGGCCGTCATGGCGGCCAGCGAGGCGGCGTCGTCTCCGGCGCGGGGAGCGCCGCGCCGCCGGGCGTCCACGTTGAGCGCGTCAAGGAGGGTGGGGCGCGCGCCGCCGAAGGCGCAGGCGGGGCCGTCGCGCAGGGGGCCGACGTCGATGCCGCCGTCGGCGCGGGGCGTCAGGCGGGAATCGCCGCCCACACCGATGGACAGGGTGGCCAGCGCGCGCACCAGCGTGCGCCGTCCGCCGATGGTCATGCCGTCGCGGGCCAGCACCGGCGAGCCGTGCGCGTAGAGGGCCATGTCCGTCGTGGTGCCGCCCACGTCCAGCAGCAGGGAGGCGTCGTCGTCCGCCAGGGACGGATGCAGGGCGGACACGCCCATGACGCTGGCGGCGGGGCCGGACAGGATGGACTGCACCGGCTCCCGGCGGGCCGCCGAGGCGGGCAGGGAACCGCCGTCGGCCTTGAGCAGAAAGACGGGCGCGCTGATGCCTTCGCGGGCGAGTTCCTGTTCCACGGCGTCGAGGAACGCGCCCAGAATGCGCCGGACCGCCGCGTTGTAGTAGGCCGTGGCGATGCGGCGGGGGAAATTGAGCTGCCCGGACAGGGCGTGTCCCACGGTCACGGGCAGACCGGCGGCGGCCGCCACGTCCGCCTGGGCCTGTTCGTGGGCCGGGTTGCGCGGCGAGAACTTGCCCACGCAGGCCACGGCGGTCACGCCGTCGGCCCGCCAGCGGGGCAGGGCATCCTTCAGCGCGTCCAGACGCAGGGGGGAGACCTCCACGCCCCGGTGATCCAGCCCGCCCGGCGTCACGCAGACATGATCCCCGACGGCGAAGCGGCGCGGATCAAGACCGGGGCCGGACGAGAGCGCCAGTCCCACGCGATCGGCCTTGTCCTGTACCAGCGCGTTGACGGCCAGCGTGGAACCGAGGCCCACGCGCGACACCCGCGCCAGCAGGGCTTCGGCGTCGTCGCCCCGCGCGCGCAGCGCGGCCCGCAGACCGGCCAGCGCGGCGCGCACGGACGAGGGCAGATCGTCATGATTGGTGGGGGCCTTGGCGGCGGCCACGACGCCCTGCGGGCCGCACAGCACCGCGTCGGTATGGGTGCCGCCCGCGTCGAGCCCCAGAACGGGGGCTGTCAGCGCGGGCGAAGAAGTTCCATGTGCCATGATACTACCTCCGATGCCCTGTAGTAGCCCCTTTTCCGTCGGTACGGCAAGACGGCGGCACTTGCCATGCGGCGCGCTTTTCAGTAATTTTTTCTTCCTGCGCGCCCAGCGTGGACGCGCGCCACAGTCCGCCCCACGGGGCAGAGGAAAAGAGGAAAACCATGCAAACGACGGAATTCATCTGGTTTGACGGCAAACTCGTACCCTGGAAAGAAGCCCAGGTGCATGTGCTCACGCACGCTCTGCATTACGGCAGCGCCGTATTTGAAGGCATCCGCGCCTACAAGTGCGCGGACGGGACCTCCGCCGTGTTTCGCCTGCAGGAACACGCACAGCGCCTGATCAATTCCGGGAAGATCCTACGTCTTGAAATCCCCTACACGGCCGAACAGATTGCCGACGGCATCATTGAAACGCTCAAGGCCAACAAGCTGGCCGAAGGCTATATCCGCCCGCTGTCCTTCGTGGGCCTGGGCGAAATGGGCGTCTACCCCGGCAACAATCCCGTGAACACCATCATTGCCGTGTGGTCCTGGGGCGCCTATCTCGGCCCCGAAGCGCTGGAGCAGGGCATTCGCGCCAAGACGAGTTCCTTTGCCCGCATGCACGTCAACACGCACATGAGCAAGGCCAAGTCCGCGGGCAACTACGTGAACTCCATCCTTGCCAAGATCGAAGCCAAGGAAGAAGGCTATGACGAAGCCGTCATGCTGGACACCTCCGGCTTTGTTTCCGAAGCGTCCGGCGAAAACATCTTCATGGTCCGTAACGGCATCATCAAGACCACGCCGCTGACCTCCGTGCTGGGCGGCATCACGCGCGAATCCGTCATTCAGGTGGCGCGCGATCTCGGCTTCACCGTGGAAGAACAGCTCTTTACCCGCGACGAACTCTATATCGCGGACGAAGCCTTCTTTACCGGCACGGCCGCCGAACTGACGCCCATCCGCGAAGTGGACCGCCGCCAGATCGGCGCCGGACACGCCGGACCCGTGACCAAGCAGCTGCAACAGGCATTCTTCGAGGTCGTGAAAGGGAAGAATCCCAAGTACGCCTCCTGGCTGTCGCATTACACCTTCTGATTGCGTTTCCGGGGGCAGGGACGCCGGGTCGTCCCGGGGTCCCGCCCCCCGTCCGCCTTCCCGCGCCGCCCGCCGCCCGGCGCGTCGGCAGGGGCGCGCCCTTTTCCTGACGGCGGCCACAACAGCACGCCATGAAAAAACTTTCCCTCGCCGCCCGCTACCGCCCCCAGACCTTCGCCGAGGTCGCGGGGCAGGATATGGTCAAGACCGTCCTTTCCCGCGCAGCGGCGGAGGACAAGGTCGCCGCCGCCTATCTGCTCAGCGGCACGCGCGGCGTGGGCAAGACCACCATCGCCCGCATCTTCGCCAAGGCCCTCAACTGCGAACACGCCCCCACGGCCGAACCGTGCAACCAGTGCGCCCAGTGCCGCAAGATCACGCAGGGATCGCACGTGGACGTGGCGGAAATAGACGGCGCGTCCAACAACAGCGTCGAGGATGCTCGTGCCCTGCGCGAAACCATCGGCTATGCGCCCATGGAAGGCCGCTACAAGGTCTTTATCATCGACGAAGCGCACATGCTTTCCCGCAGCGCCTTCAACGCCCTGCTCAAGACGCTGGAGGAACCCCCGGCCCGCGTGGTCTTCATCTTCGCCACCACGGAAGCGCACAAGTTCCCCATTACCATCGTCAGCCGCTGCCAGCATTTCGTCTTCCGGCACCTCTCCGAAGAGGCCCTTGCCGCCCACCTGACCAGCGTGCTGCAACGCGAGGGGCTGGAATTCGAGGAAAGCGCCGTGCGCATTCTCGCCCGCCGCGCCGCGGGCAGCGTGCGCGACAGCATGTCCCTTCTTGATCAGGTGCTCGCGCTGGGCGGCGACCGGCTCACGGCCGCCGTCACCCGGCAGGTGCTGGGTCTGGCGGGGCAGGAACTTTTTCAGGAACTGTTCGACGCCGTGCTGGCGCGCGACTGCGCCGCCCTGACGAGCCTGTGCCGCGGCCTGCTGCACCGCGGCGTGGACGTGGGCTTTTTCGTGCGGGAACTCTCGCAGCACCTGCGCGATCTTTTTCTGTTGCGGCAGGGCGGAACAGGCATTATTTCAAGTCTCAACCTGCCCGCTGACGAGGCCGCCCTCTGGCAGGGACTGGCTCCGCGTTTCAGCCCCGGCCATCTTCATGCCGCCTGGCAAATGACGCTGGACGCCCAGCGCGGTATCGTCCAGAATCCCGATCCGGCCACGGCGCTGGAATTGCTGCTGCTGAACATGGCGCTGCTGCCGCAACTGCTGCCGCTGGAAAATCTTGTTCCCGGTACGCAGCCCGCGCCGCAGCAGGCCCCCGCGCAAGCGGCGGCACAACCGGCGCACACGGCACAGCCGACGCAACCGGCGGCATTCCGCGCCGCGCCGCCCGCGCAACAGGCGCAGCAGGCAACGCAGGCGCATACGCCGCCGCCCGCGCCGACAACCGCTCCCCGGCCGTCGGCCCCGACGCGGAACGAACAGCCGCCGCGCCCCGCGCAGCCGGTCGCCGCAACGCCCCCGGCCGCAACGCCGCATCCGCGTTCCGCGCCGCCGTCCGCCGCGCCCGGAACCCCGCCGCAGGGCGAAGGAAGCGGCGACGACGAAGCGCCTCCGCCCGCCCCCGCGTCAACGGCGTCGCGGGACTGGGACGCCTTCTGCGCCTTCTGCGCGGACACGCTGGAACAGGGCGGAGAAGCGCCCTCGCCGCGCATGCTGCGCCAGCTCTCCGCCCGCTGGGACGGCGCGCGCCTGATTCTGACGCCGCACGGGGAAACCCTGCTCCATCAGGCGGAACGGCAGCGCTCCCTGCTCGAAAAGGCCCTTGCGGCCTACGGCGCGGGCGTGACGGAGATAGAGCTGGTGCAACCGCGTCCCATGCGCACGGAAGCCGAACTGATCGAGGAATGTTCGCGGAAGCCGGAATTGCAGGACTGTCTGGCCATTTTTGACGGCCGCGTCGATCATTGCCGCATGCGGTAGCGCGTTTGGCTTTTGCAAAAAAGACGCGCGGCCCGGTCGCCGCCTGCCCGTCCCGCGCGGCAGTCCCGCCCGGCCGGAAGACAACAAATTTCAGGACGGACACGCGCGGCGGCAACGACCGGCGTTCCGATCCCCATCCCCACTGTCAAGGAGAGACACGCATGCGCAATATGAACGACATCCTGCGGCAGGCGCAGGTCATGCAGAACAAGCTTGCCAAGTTGCAGCAGGAACTTAACGAACGCGAATACGAAGCCGCCAGCGGCGGCGGCATGGTCAAGGCCGTGATGAACGGCAAGCAGGAACTGCGCTCCCTGACCATCGATCCCAAGGCGCTGGAAGGCAACGACGTGGAAATGTTGCAGGACCTCATCGTGGCGGCCGTCAACGAAGCCGGACGCATCGCCCGCGAAACCCTGGAACGGGAAATGAGCGCCATCTCCGGCGGCATCAAGCTCCCCGGCATTTTCTAGAGCGTTTTATCTTTAGAACATTTTCAGTTTGAAATGCTTTGCATTTCAAACCATACGGCCTGTCGTTTCGCGGAAAAAGCGCGGTTTTTCCGGCTCGCTTCGGGC
>CAJMRA010000190.1 GCA_905215675.1 uncultured bacterium
CTTTTCAAAGGTTATGTGTCGCCTATATTTTCTATTTATTTGAAATAAATAGAAATATTAGTGTTAACAGGCCCTAGAGCGTTTCACCTTGGAAAAAGGAAAAACACGAGGCGGCGGCACCGCGCCGCCCGGCCCGGGGCGAGCGGAGAAAACGCGTTTTTTCCGCAAAAACGACAGGCCGTAAGGTTTGAAACGCACCGCGTTTCAAACGGAAAACGGTTAGGCGGGCGGCTGATCGCGCGCTTCCAGCGAACCGTCCTCAAGGGCTCTGGCCGCGGCGTCCAGGACGCCGTTGACGAAACTGACGGCGTTGTCTTCGCCGAACTGACGCGTCAGTTCCAGCGCCTCGTTGATGGCGACCTTGGCGGGCACGTCCTGCCGGTAGAGCATTTCGTACAGGGCCAGCCGCAGCAGGGTGCGTTCCACGCGGCCCAGCCGATCCACGCGCCAGTTGCGGGAAAAGCGGCCGATAAGCTCGTCAAGATCGGCATTCCTGAGCCAGACGCCGTGCACCAGTTCCCAGGCAAAGCCTTCTTCGGTCTGCGGGGCGTCGTCCGCGTCGCCGTCCGACCCGGGAGGGGCGGGGAAAAGACGAAAGGCCCGGCGCACGTCTTCCTCGCCCGAAATATCGGCAAAGGAAAGGCTGTAGAGAACCTGAAACGCCTGCGCGCGGGCCGCGCGGCGACCGCTGTTCTTGCTCTTGCTCATGGATTACAGCTGCTCCAGCACGCGGATGGTTTCCAGCATGGCGGCCGCGGCCTCCACGCCCTTGTTGCCGCCCTTGGAACCGGCGCGTTCGATGGCCTGTTCGATGCTGTCGCAGGTAAGCAGGCCGAAGCCGACGGGCAGATCATATTCGAGGGTCACATGCGCGATGCCCTTGCTGGCTTCGGCGCAAACGTAGTCGAAGTGGGGGGTTGCGCCGCGAATGACGGCGCCGAGGGCCACGATGCCGTCGTATTTGCGGGAAGCGGCCAGCTTCTTGCAGACGAGCGGCAGTTCAAAAGCGCCGGGAATGCGCACCAGGGTGATATTTTCGGCAGGCAGGCCGTGGCGTTCGAGATAATCCACGGCGCCGCCCACGAGGCGATCGACGATGAAGTCGTTGAAGCGGGTCGCTACAATGGCGATGCGCAGGCCCTGGGCGTTCAACTGGCCCGCAATGGTGGTGGGAGTGGTCATGCGATATGCTCCTTAGAGGAAACCGTTTTGCAGTAAAAGATCGTAGCTGACGCCGGAGGTCCGCCCGCCGGGCCGTTCTCCGGCCTGTTCGCGGCACTGGAACTGACGGCGGACATACTTGCCGAGAACGTCCGTTTCCATGTTGACGCGGGAACCGGGACGCCACCCGCCCATGACGGTGCGGCGCTGCGTATCGGGAATGACGTTGACGGTAAGGCTGTCCATGCCGCACTCGTTGATGGTGAGGCTGATGCCGTCCAGCGTGACGGAGCCCTTGGGAATGACTTCCGGCGCGAATTCCGGGGGAAAGTTCAGCGTGCAGCGCAGGGACTGCCCCGCGCGGTCGAGCCGGGCCACGGTGGCGACGCAGTCCACATGGCCGCTGACGATATGGCCGCCGAGGCGGCTTCCCAGTTGCAGGGCCCGTTCCAGATTGACGCGCGCGCCGGTGCGGAGCGCGCCGAGGGTCGTCCGGGACAGCGTTTCCGCCGAGGCGTAGGCGGTGAACAGGCTTTCCTGATGCTGTTCCACGGACAGGCACGCGCCGTTGACGGCAATGGATTCGCCATCCACGATGTTTTCCAGCGGGAAGAGCGGGGCGATTTCGAGGCGGCATTCGGACGCGCCCCTGACAAGGCGGCGGATTTCTCCCATGCCCTGAACAAGACCGGTGAACATCAGCGGCTTCCCCCGGTGACGGGCCGCAGGCGCAGATGCACGTCGCCGTCGCACAGGCGCACATCCGTGACGCGGAGGCCGATGGCCTCGTCCATGGACGCGGGGCTGCGCCCCTGGAGCAGGGGGGCGGCTTCATTGTCGCCCAGAACCCGCGGCGAAAGGTGAAGGAGAAATTCGTCCACAAAGCCGGATTCCAGCAGCGACGTTCCCAGCTTGCCGCCGCCTTCGCACAGGATATAGGGGCAGCCCAGATCCTGTCGCAGCAGTTTGAACAGGGCGGCGAAGTCGGGGCGTCCGTTGTTTCCCGGGCCGACGGAAAAGACCCGCACGCCCTTTTCGCTCAGGGCATGGGCGACGGTGGAGGCGCAGGCCGCCGGGGAGACGAAGAAAATGGTGTCCTGCGGGCGGTCGCGCAGCAGCTGGAAGTCCGCGGCGGGCTGGGGCAGGCGCGACGTGAGGATGCAGGCCAGCGGCTGGCGGTCCGTGGGGACGTTGCGGGCCGTGAGGGCGGGATTGTCGGCGCGGAAGGTGCCGCCGCCGATGAGAACGGCGCCGCCGCAATGGCCGATGCCCGCGCGCAGCAGGTGCACGTTGTGGTGGGAGGCCGCGTTGGAGATTTGCTGCCGCTGCCTGTTGCGGGTGGAGATGCGCCCGTCAAGGGTGGACGCCAGCTTGAGGATGACGTAGGGGCGCTGTTCCGTCTGCCAGACGAGAAAGTCGGCGACGAGATCGCGGCATTCCTGCTCCAGCACGGGGCCCACCACCTCAATGCCCGCGTCGCGCAGGCGCTCCAGACCTCCCGCGGCCCTGGGATTGGGATCGCGCAGACCGAAGACCACGCGGGAGATGCCCGCGGCCACAAGTGCCTCGCTGCAGGGGGGCGTCTTGCCGTGATGGTTGCACGGCTCAAGCGTGACGACCATGGTGGCGCCGCGCGGGTCTATGCCCTTGGCGCGGGCGTCGGCCAGACATTCGATTTCGGCGTGAGGCTGCCCCGCCGCATGGTGATAGCCTTCGGCCACGATGCGGCCGTCGCGCAGCAGCACCGCGCCCACCGTCGGATTGGGGCAGGCGAACCAGCGCCCCTGCTCGGCGAGCGTCACGGCGCGGCGCATCGCTTCGTCATAAGAGATGTCAGCCATGAATCTCCACCGCCTTGGGCGTAAAGGGGAAATGTTCCACGGTCACTCCGGCTTCCCGCAGCATGTCCGCCGCCAGATCATCGGGATAATACTCGCTGTAGTAGATGTGGCGGATGCCGCAGTTGATCAGCATCTTGGCGCAGAGGCCGCAGGGGTGCGTGGTGCAGTAGAGTTCCGCATCCCGGATGCTGATGCCGTGGACGGCGGCCTGAATGATGACGTTCTGTTCGGCGTGAAGTCCGCGGCAGATTTCGTGGCGCTGTCCCGAGGGAATGCTGAGGCGCTCGCGCAGGCAGCCCGTCTCCAGGCAGTGGGGCACGCCCGCGGGCGCGCCGTTGTAGCCGGTGGCAAGGATATGCTTATCCTTGACGGCAATGGCGCCGACCTTGCGGCGGGTACAGGTGGAGCGTTCGCTGACAAGATACGTAATGTTCATGAAATAGTTCGGCCATGGCATGCGTTGCATAATCGTACTCTCTGGATTGAGCGCAGTTTACACGCAGGAGCCGAAAAAGCCAAGTCTGCCGCGCGCCTTCGGCCCGGCCGGAGGACGTCTTTCGCCGCTTTTTTTCCCGATTGTCCGATCGGCGGGGGCCCGGCCGGAAATTGCACATTCCCTTTTGCATTCTCGTGCTTTTTTCTATACTACTATAAGGGACGACCGGCCCCTGCCTGCCCGGTTGCGGACCTTTCCCGTTCTCCGCATGCGGCGGCAGGGGGAAAAACGTCCGGCTGCAAGACCGCTCTTTTTCGGAGGGGGCAGCGCGGATAGTGCAGGGAGGCGGCCTTTCTCTGTCATGTGCCGCCGCATGGTCGACGATTCCTTTTTGTTGTCGGTGTATTGTCATGACAGATAAGAAGACCGTATGGCGGATTTCCCTGGGAGGATTCTTCCTTTTCTGGATCGTGGGCTTGCTGCTCGGCTATATCCTGATGAAGCAGGACTATGAGCAGCAGCGCCAGAGCATCACGGCTCTTGCCGTGGAAAAGGCAAACAGCATGCAGCGCCTGCTGGCGGGCATTCTGCAACGTACCTATCTGCTTGCGCAACTGGCCATTGACGATGCGACGGGCGAGGTCGTTGCCTTTCAGCGCGTTGCGGAAAGCCTGAAACAGGACGCCGCCATGCTGTCGCTGCAACTGGCCCCGGGAGGCACGGTAAAGTACAGCCTGCCGCCCCATCCGCATAATCGCAGCCACATCAACCTGTTTGATCGCCCCGAGCGTCGCGAGGAGGCCGTGCGGGCCCGGGACAACAGGGTCATAACCTTTTCCGGCCCCCTGCCCCTGAGTCAGGGCTATCCGGGGTTCATTGTGCGGCGGCCCGTTTACAGCCGCTGGAATCCGCAGGAGTTCTGGGGATTCTCCATCGTCGTCTTTTCCCTGAAGGACTTCCTCAGCTTTATCAATATTGCCAGCCTGCCGCAGGCGGATCTGGTCTTTTCCCTGTACCGGCGGGATATCGATACGGGCAGGACGGTGCTGATTGACGGTCTGTCGCCCGCCCGGCTGGTTTCCCCTGTTTCCGCGCAGGTGCATTTGCCGCAGTGTACCCTGATTCTGAGCCTGATGCCTGCGGGAGGCTGGCGGATCGGCGCGCGCGTCGTCAGCGTCGTGGTCGCCGCCCTGCTGGCTGCCCTGATTCTGACGGCGCTGCTGCGCGCGTGGTTCGTACTGGCGCAGCAGAAGCGCTCGCTGGAGAGTCTGGTCGATCTTGATCCGCTTACCAACCTGCGCAATCGGCGCAGCCTGCGGTCGTCCATTGAGCGGCGCTGCGTGGAGGGCGGTTCCTTTGCCCTGATGTATATTGATCTGGACAAGTTCAAGAGCATCAACGATACCTACGGGCATCAGGTCGGCGACGCCTTTCTTCTCGGCTTTGTGCAGCGGGTTCTGCCCTGCCTGAGCGGGGCGGACGTCATGTTCCGTCTGGGCGGCGACGAATTCCTTGTCGTCTGCTCCCATGCCAGACTCCGGCAGCGCCTGGCGGACATCGACGCGGCCCTGCAGACGCCGCTGGAGCTGGACGATCTGCGTCTGCCCTGTCTCTACAGCGTGGGCATTGCCGTGTATCCCGACGACGGTCGTCAGCCGGACGAACTGCTGCCGATGAGCGCATGTATGAAGAAAAGAAACGCCGTCGCGTGGAGGATGCTCCGGGCGATCTGCTCGCGCAGGAGGGATAAAAGGCCGCGGCCCGGCATGCCCTGTTCCGGCGGGCACTGCGTGCGGACGTCGTAAAAAAACGCTCCCCGTCGAGAGACGGGGAGCGTTCATTATTTAGAGCATGTTATCTTTGAAATGGGTTGAATGGGTTGAGGGTTGAGATTCAGGGGGAGGGGAACCCCCTCTGCT
>CAJMRA010000191.1 GCA_905215675.1 uncultured bacterium
CACCTTTTTCAAAGGTGAAACGCTCTAAAAAAAGGAAGAGCGCCGGGGCGATCTTCCTTTTCAACATGACGCGCCGCTTGCAATGACGAATTATGACGCCGCCTTTGCGGCCGCCTCGCGCAGCCGATCCGCAATATAGGCGCGCATGGTCGCGTCATCCTCGTCGAGATTGAAGCAGCAGGCATCCTCCCCCATGAGTCCCTGAGGCACGAAATCACCCAGTTCCGAGGGATCCGTAATCATATCCGCATAGAAGCATACGGACAACCAGCGGCTTTCGGGCTCGTCGTCCACCACGTCCACCAGAACGAAGAGCTCGCGTCCCTGCTGCTTTTCATGCCGGGCACGCAGGGAATAGCTTACGCCGGGACGGCTCTTGAACTCGAAACCGACGCCGGGGACGGCCGCCAGAAGATCCCGGTAGGAAAGGAAGGCCGGTTTGGCATTGAGGGGATCGACCGTCCAGCTTTTCAGAAAGGCATCCAATTCTTGCAGTGCGGTGGACATGGAACCTCCTTTGTCCGTAGTTCACGCAAAAAAGACGAGAAGACGACTATAGCCCGGAACACGGCCTTGCTTCAAGCCTCATCCGCGCGATGCGACCGCCTTTTTCAGGGAAAAAGCCCATGAGGAAAAAGCGCGGTTTCCCCGCTCACTTCGGGTCGAGGCGGCGCGCCGCCGCCTCGCGTTTCACCTTTTTCAAAGGTGAAACGCTCTAGCGCTGCCACTGCCAGGGGGGCGTCCCGAGATCGAGACCCCAGATGCCCGCGCGATCGGTCACGGCGTAGTGCTCCTGGATCATCCAGCGGCGACAATACAGGGCCCGGCAGCGACGGCGATCCACCCAGGCCAGCCCGCGTTGCAGCAAAAGGTAGTTTATGGAAGTGCCGCCGGACTGAATCAGGGCGCGCGTCAGTCCGTTTTCATCCTCTCCGGCCTCATCTATGGTGACGGGAGTTCCCGGGGGCAGAATCTGCTGCAGAAAGGCCATGGCCTGCGCCGCCATGGGCTGCTTTCCCGTGGGGGCCTGAATACCGTAAAAAAAGAGGCGCGCCCGAACCTTTCCGCTGTTGACCTCGTCGGAGACGGCAATGCAGTTGGAATCCTCCACGCGCACCACATACCCGTCCCAGGCCCGGACATCCTGCGGAACGGCAAGGGAAAACGGCAGAAGCGCCGCAACAAGAAACAGGCCGACAAGCCGCATCTCCGTGTCCTCCTTTGAAAAACCATTTTCCAAAAAAGATGCCCGCCCCCTCCGGCCTTGTCAAGACGGGAGGGGGCGGAACGCAGCTCAAGGAGGGAGCGAAGAGAGCGTTGTCAGTCTGAAACGCGTTGCCTTTCACACCATGCGGTCTGTCATTGCGCGGAAAAAGCGCGGTTTTGCCGCTCCTTTCAGGCCGGGCGGCGCTGTTCCGCCGCCGAGCGTTTTCACCTTTTTCAAAGGTGAAACGCTCTATCGTGTGCGGGTTTTGGGGAGGATGGGGGAGTTTGAGGGGGAATTAAATGTAAACTACCCCCAGACAGAACGCCCGATGTTGTAGGCAACCACCGCTACGGCATAGGCCAGCGCGGTATTGAAAAAGATGCTGAATGCAAGCCAGCGCCAGCCGCCGGCCTCCTGCTGGATGACGACCAGCGACACGAAGCAGGGGGAATACAGCAGGACAAAGAGCATCAGGGACAGCGCCGTAGCCTTGCCCCAGGAAGAGGACTTCTGCAACAGCTCCGCCAGCGGCGCGGCGTCTTCGGGGTCCTGTTCGCCCAGCGAATAGGCCGTTCCCATGGTGGCGACCACGGCTTCCTTGGCGGCAATCCCGGCCAGCAGGGCAATATCCGTGCGCCAGTCGAAACCGGCGGGCGCGGTGGCGGGTTCGATCAGCTTGCCGAGGCGTCCGGCATAGGAATATGCCAGTTCCGCGCCGCCGAGTTCTTCCTGTACTCCGGCGAGCTCCTTCTCCAGAGACACACGGGCGGCGTCCCCCTCGGGCAGGGCGTCGATTCTGCCCTGCAGGCTTTCAATCTGCGCCGTGAAGGGCGCGGCCTGCTCCTCCGGCAGCTCGGGGTACTTGAGACCGGCCCAGATGACGATGGAAATGGCCACCAGCACCGTACCCGCCTTCTTGAGATACATCCAGGTACGTTCCCAGCAGTGCAACAGCATGCTGAAAATGGTGGGCATGCGATAGGGCGGCAACTCCATGACAAAGGGCGTCGCCTGCCCCCTGATGATGGTGGAGCGCAGCAGGCGCGCCACCAGCAGGGCAAAGACCCAGCCGGAAAGCATGACAAGGAAGGTCACTGTCGGCGCGTCGTCGCCGAAAAACGCTCCGGCCAGCAGCAGAAAGACGGGCAGCTTGGCGCCGCAGGCCATATAGGGCAGGGTCAGGAGCGTCGCCAGCTTTTCCTTGGGACTGCGCAGGGTTCGCGTGGCCATGGCTCCGGGGATGGCGCAACCGCCCGCGATGCCGCCGGAAATGATGTAGGGCATGACCGACGCGCCGTGCAGGCCGAACAACCGGAACAGGCGATCCATCACAAAGGCCACGCGGGCCATGTAGCCGCTGTCCTCCAGGAAGGCAATCAGGGCAAACATGATGGCAATCAGCGGCACGAAACTGACGACGCCGCCCACGCCGCCGATAATGCCGTCAACCACCAGCGACTGTACCGCGCCTTCGGGAATGATGCCGGTCATCAGCTCGCCCAGCGCCGAAAAGCCGTCCTCCACCCAGCCCTGCGGATAGGCGCCGAGCGTGAACGTCACCCAGAACATGGCATACAGGACGCCCAGCATCAGCACCGGGCCGAAAAAGGCATGCGTCAGAACCTTGTCGATGCTGTCGGAGATGGCCAGCCGATCCCGGCCGGGGTCCTGACGCAGAATGCCGTCGCGCAGCAGGCCGCGGATAAAGCCGTAGCGGCAATCGGTGATATAGGATTCCATGCTCACGTGCAGGGTATCGCGGATATGATCGGCCACCTTGCGGCACTGGGCCTCCACTTCCGCAAACAGGGCGGGGTCCGCCTCGCGCAGTTCCCGGCACACTTCCTTGTCGCCTTCCATGAGCTTGATGGCCGTCCAGCGCGGACTGTACCGATCGGTCAGCACCCCTTTTTCGGCGACCTTCCTTTCAATGCTGTCGAGCACCGGATCCGTGTCGCTGCCGTAATTGACATGCAGGGGCTTGCGCGGCCCCTTGCGGGCAAGACGCACGGCCTCGCCCATGGCGTCCTGCAAGCCTTCGCCGGATTTGGCCACCATGGGCACCACCGGCACATCCAGCAGCCCGGAAAGACGTTCGATATCAATATGCAGCCCCGCGGCCCGGGCCTCATCCATCATGTTGCAGCCGAGAACGACAGGCAGCCCCATTTCCATCATCTGCACCGTCAGCAGCAGATTACGCTCCAGGGCCGAGGCGTCCACCACATTGATGACGGCCTGCACGTTGTTGGCCGAAAGTTCGGCCCGGGCCACGAGCTCTTCCATGGAATAGGCCGTCAGCGAATAGGTGCCGGGCAAATCCACCAGCACGATGTCTTCCTGACCGAGGCGCACATGCCCTTCCTTGCGATCCACCGTCACCCCGGGGTAATTGCCCACATGCTGGCGCGCTCCGGTATAGGCGTTGAACACGGTGGTCTTGCCGCAGTTGGGATTGCCGGCCAGGGCGATGCGCACCTTGCCGGCGGCGGGGAACGTCGCCTCTTCAAATTGAATGACCGCACTCATGATCGTTACCGCTCCTGATCCTAGAGGATATCCCGCGCGCCTGCGTGGCGCGGCGCTATTAAAAAATGAAATTGAATTTCCATGCCTTCAAAAAGCTCTTGTAGGCATTCCAACGGAGGCTGTCAAGCGCTGTTCCGGCGTCGCCGTCCGTACCCGCCGCGCCCGGCATGGGGCGCTGGTCGCCCCCCTGCTCCGCCGCGGCCGTCGTGACATTCCGGCAGGAAAAACCGGATTGCCGACAGGACATGACGCGCCCCCTGCGGCAGACCCGTCATGAAACATGACGGCAAAGACACTCCTTCAAGCTGGAAACGCCGCAGGAATGCACCAGACTTATGGGAATGTTACGGGATCGGGCATGCTGCATGGCCTTGCGCCTGGCTTCATGCGAAATCTTGTTTGTAAAAACGATGATGGCGTCCGGCGTGCCGATTTTGTCCTCAAAGTTGCGCTCATTGCGATGCAGGCACTTGAGGGTTGCCCCCTCCTCCTGCGCCGCGGCAATATATTCTTTCTTCAGCCTGTCCATACCGCCGATCAATGTCACACACATGACTGCTTACCTCCGGGTATTTTTTCGCCGAATATTTTGCCGCACGGTCCGTGCATACATGCATGACAGCCGGACCGCACGACACGGAAAACCGGCAAACCCAGAGTAATTGAAAAAGACTTTCAAAGTCAATAAAATTCGACACCCTCATGCAAAAAACCTGACGAAACAGGACAACGGGCGCAACCGCCGCAGGAGACGGCGCGCCCGGCCGCGATTTACAGAAACGCCCGGACAAGGCAGACCAGCCCGGCCACGCCGATAACGACCAGCAAAATCCGCCGAAAGGCCCCTTGCGGAATACGATCGGCCACGGGGAAGGACAGCAGCGTTCCCAGCACGACGCCCGGCGCGCCGTAGTACACATATCCCAGCACTTCCGGCGTATAAAAACCGGCGCAGGCCTGTAAAATCACGGTAAACGCGCCCCGGATGACGAAAAAAACGCCCAGGGTTCCCAGAAAGACACGCGGCTTCCAGCCCATATACAACCCGTAGGCCCCTGCGGGCGGGCCGTCGAAGGAAATGGCCGTGCCCAGCAGTCCTGCGCCGAACCCGGCCGCGGCCCCCATCAGACGAGGATGACGGACCACGCCCCGCACACGGAATGAGACTTGCCAATAGACATAATAGATCAGCAGCGCGCCCACAGCGCCTTGCAGCAGCGCGCCCGAACAGACGCTCAAAATATACAGTCCGGCAAAGGCTCCCGGAACGGACCCCGCCAGCATGGGCCACAGCGCGTCGCCCCGGCAATGCCGATAATGCATGACGGCCAGACAGCCGTCCATGATCACATTGAGGACACACGTCAGCGGTATGAGCTCATGCACGGGAATAAAGAGCGCCAGAACCGGGAAAGCCGCCATGGCCCCGCCGATACCGCTGACGCCGGATATAAAGCCTCCCGCGAGCCAGACACCGAAAACGTAAAGATCACAGGCAGTCGGCATGATTGCCTCCTCCAGACGGAGCATGCGCACCGCGACAGATTAGAGCAATTTCAGTTTGAAACGCTGCGCGTTTCCAACCATACGGCCTGTCGTT
>CAJMRA010000192.1 GCA_905215675.1 uncultured bacterium
GGCATGTTGCATCCTCCAGAGTAAAGCGCGCTGGGGGAGGGGTGGGGGCCGGGGGAGGGGAACCCCCTCTCGCGCCAGCAGAGGGGGGTCCCCTCCCCCGACTCACAACGCGAACATCCCTCGGCTATGCTGCTCATACAGTCCGTTTCAGCCAGCCGTCGGTAAAGCGGCGCTGGCTGAGGTTTTTGGCGGCAAGGTCGATGTAATGGGCGGCCTGCATGGCGTTGAGGGCATGCAGGAGGGCCTCTTCATGGGTGCGGCGTTGCAGCAGAGTGGACAAGGCGGCAAGGCTTTTGGGGCCGAGGATGCCGTCCTCGACAAGATCGGGGAACAGGCGCGCGCCGGTGGCCTTGTCGTAGTTGAAGGCATTGCAGACGCGCTGCACCTTCCTGCCTGCGCCGCCCTTGCCGAGGTTGACGGACTGCTCGAAAATTTCTTCCGCAAGGTCCTGCGGCAGGGAGCCGAGGCCCAGACGATCCCACCATTCGGCCCGGTACCAGTTGCGCACGGCGGTTTGCAGTTCCTCTATTTGCGAAAGCGCGCGCGAAAAGGCCGTTGCGCCCTGCCGGAAGGCGGGGAGGCTCCTGGCCGTGTCGATGATGGCCCAGCCGTACCACGAGGGCCAGAAACGCCGGGCAATGCCCGCGTAGGTCTCGCCGCCCCGGTCCGCCGGATCGTTGCACCAGCCGCCCTCGTAAGCGCAGACGCGCGCGTATGCCGGAAGAAAGTCTGCCATGCTATGCCGCCTTGAATGTCAGTTCCATGAGGGCTTCCGGGTACATGCAGAGGGTCAGCGGATTGGACTGCACCTCGATGTCGTACCCGCGACCGCGTTCCTTCACGTCCATGCGGGCGTAATAGTCCCGCCCCAGCGTGTTGGCTGTCTCCATCCAGTCGGCGGGGGCGTAGAACATCTTCCAGATACCGGGGCCGGTGGGGAAAAGGTGCGCCTTGTCGTCATCCACCAGCTTGCGCCCGCCCACGACGCTGGATGCCTCAATCCAGCGGATACCGCCATACACAAAGCCGCGTCGGCGGTAGTCGTCCTGGCCGAAGCTCGACAGATTGGCGGCCCAGAGGTTGTAGGCCTCGCGCACCAGCTTGTGGCTTGTCAGCATGTCGTAGGCATTGGAACCGAGAATGGCCCCGATGCCGTTGAAGGGACTGCCGCCCATGGCCGCCTCGATCTTGCGCTTGGCGGCCATGATGCCCGTCAGCACGGGATTTTCGTTGTCCTGCCATGTGGCCGGGAACTTGAGGTCAAGCCTGTTCTGGCGGACCTCGAAGGTCTTGTAGATGTCGTGCAGCACGGTGCTGCCGTCGGCATCGAGGACAAGACCCTTGACCGCGCCGAGACGGTGAAACTCCAGCGTCATGTCAAGATTGCGCTTGAGGGACAGCAGCTTGTCGTTGACGGCGCGTTCCGCTGTCATGAGGTTTTCGCCGCCGAATTCGCGCACGTCCTGAATGTCTTCGGGCGACAGGGTATCGGCCTGCGCAAGATGCGCCGTGGTCAGCACCTTGAACGAACGCTTTTCCGTCTGCCCGGTCACATGGTCCGGCTGACTGCCGCGCGGCTGGTCGGCTATGAGGATGATGCGCCCCTGACGCAGATCAAAGGACAGGTGCGTCGTGCGGATGCCGCGCGCCTCGAACATGCCGGAAACCGGCGTGGCGGTCAGGGGGAGCTTGTTGACGGCTTCCGTCATCTCCACGACGCTGAAGGTATCCGGCCAGTTAAGCGGCATCTTCCGCCTCCTTTATGCTGCGAATGACAAAGCCGCGGTCTTCGAGGGCCTGTATGGCTTCGGCCTTCTTCGTGACCCCGGCGTCAAAGGCCAGACGCTGATCGTTAATGATGCAGTAGCCGCGCAGGGCAAGGACGGTCTGCGGCTCCGCGCTGTCGGGAGCGTCCTGCAACAGCACAAGCGCGGCGTCGCCCAGCGTTTCGGCCGCTTCCCTGAGCGGCTCGTAAGTACCGTCTGCGGCGCGCGCCAGCACAAGCCCGAAGGGCAGCGCGCCGGAATTTGCCTTGAGCCGCACCGTGACGCGGCTGTAACGGGGATCGAGTTCATGCAGCACCAGCTCCGAAAAGCGCGGGCCGAAAGTCTGTGTCGTAACCTGAATGCTCATGCGTTCACCCCCTCAAGACCGGCGGCAAGACGCTCCGCGTCGGCCACCAGAGAGCTGTGCTGCCGCGCGGGCGCGCCGCCTGTCGGCAGGGGCGCTGCCTGACCTTGCTGGAGCGCGGCCAGAATATCCCGGCGGCTGTTCCGCGTATCGTCCGGGGACGAGGCCGCCGGAAGCAGGCCGGACAGCCCGCGCAGCTGCTCGTTGGACAGGCCCAGGGACTCGGCCTTGTCGATGAACTCCCGCACACGCGCCACGGTAGCGGCATCGCAACAGACGCTCATGGCCGCCAGCGCGGCTTCCACGCCGTCGGCACGCGCCGTGCCCATGTCCTGCCGGGCTTCGTGCCGTCCCTGCGCCCGGCCCTCGTCAAGCAGCGTCCGCAACAGGTCGGGAGCCGTTGCCGCCAGCCCCTCGCGGGTAAGCTGCGCGCCCACAGGGGCGGACGCACTGCCCGCCGTGCCGACGGTCGAGGGAATGCCTTTCATGATTTCCTCCTGAAAAAGTTGCAGGGCATGGCCGAAGTCGCGGACCACAGCCCGGATCAGCCCCAGTTCCCGCGCGGCAGGGGCCAGCAGAATCTGCGCGTCCGTCCATGCCGGATTTTGCTCAATGCCGAGATGCCGCGCCACGTCGTCCCGGAAAATGGCGTGCATGGCGTCCACATGCTGTTGCAGGTAGGCGCGGCGCTCGTCGTCCAGCGGTTCGGCGCGATGCCCGGCCGTTTTCCATTTCCCGGCGGCCAGCAGCTGCACGTCGATGCCCTGCCGTTTGAGAAAGCCGGACAGGGACACAACCTCGGAAATGACGCCCACGCTGCCCAGCATGGCCGTGGCCGGGGCATAGATGCGCCCGGTGGCGCTGGCCAGCCAGAAGGCCGCCGACGTGGCCAGTCCGTCCGCATAGGCTCCGGCGGGCTTGGGGCCCGCGGCGATGCTGTCCGCCAGTTCCTTGGTACCGGCCACAACGCCGCCGGGGCTGTTGATGCGGAAGAACAGGGCCCGCACGTCCGGGTCGGCCTGCGCCGCCGTCACCGCCCGCAGAAGTTCGTCCTGCCCCTGGGTGAGGCGTTCGCCGAAAAAGCCGCGCTCGCACCGGCGCGTGATGACGCCGGTAACGCTGATGACGGCCATGCCGTCACAACGCTGATACGGCGGCGTCGCCTCTTCCGCGGAAACGGAAGGCAGCGACGAGGCCGCGGGAGAAAGCAGGCGTGCCCGCAGGGGATACAGCCAGGTATGCGCGCTTTCCGCAGGCAGTGCCCAGAGTTCATCCATCGGCGTTTTCCTCCTCTCCCTGTTCCGGCTCGTCCCCTGTCGGCGTCGCCGCCTGTCCGACGCGCCCCGGCGTGGCGGCCGCCGCCTCGGAAGCGGCGGCCCGGCCCGGCAGGGCCGCCCGGACGCGATTCAGAAGGCCCGCTTCCAGCAGCAGCGTTTCCATGCCTTCCTCGAAGTCGCCGCCGCGCTGCGCCCAGGCTTCGCCGTAGGTCATCAGGCGGTTTTCCAGCGCCAGCACGGTAGCGCTCACTTCCTTCACGGGGTCGATGAAGCCCCGCGCCGGGCCGATCCAGTCGGCATTGCACCACAGTTCCCGCGCCTCGTAGAAGTCCGGCGCGCCCGGCGGCAGTTCCAGTTCTCCTCGCAGGAAGGCCTCTTCCAGCACCATCTCGTAGATGGGCTGGCAGTAATCGCGCGCCAGCCACTGGCGATAAAAGTTGTAGACCTTCCACGCCTCGTTGAGCGCCGCCCTCATGGAGCTGTAATTGGTCTTGCTGAAATCCTTGGTCAGGCTCTCGTAGGGGATGCCCTGCGCCGCCGCCATGCCGCGCTGCACAATCTCCACAAAGGTCGCAAAGTTGGCCGAGGGCCGCTTGCTCTCCAGCACATAGGGTTTCTGGTTCGGTTCGCCGTACCAGATTTGCCCCTCCTCAATCTTCTGGAGGTACTGCGGCGGCTCGTCCTGCCGGTCGCGCGCGCCGAAGGCTTCCTGCACCCCGCCCGGCAACCGGCCGTCCTCCGTCGCGACAAACACGGGAAAGCTTGCGGCAATGACCTGCGCGAACAGCTCGAAATGCAGCACGTCCGACAAATTGCGAAAAAGACCGATGGCCCTGGCAAAGGTCGAAATGCCGCGATCCTGCTCGTCCTCCTCCATGCGGTACAGGTGAAAGACGTTCTGCCTGTGCCCGCAACGGGCAGGCAGATAGCGAAAATCCGTGGAAAACAGCGTGGCCGTGGTCATGGTCACGTCGCCCGGCCTCGCCGGAGGACAGGCGATATAGTACCCGGCCGGGCGTCCCCACTCCGTAAAGCGGATGCCGTCGCGCACCAGCGGCTCCATGCTCATGTCCGCCGGGGTTTGCAGGCGCGTGGGAGAAATCGCCTGCAAGGCCAGCGAAAACCGGCGGCCACAGGCCCGGCGCTCGCCTTCCGGCAGCATGACGGCTACATGCAGAAGCTCCCCCATGGTGAGAATGGAGCGCAGCCCCAGCGTCTGCAAATCAAAAAAATGGCAGCGACCGCGCACGTCGGCCTCGCGCATCCATGCGGCAAAAATCCATTCCATGTCGGTCGCCGCGGCGCGCGCCTGTTCCGGCGTGATGCCCAGACGCTCCGCCGGCAACGCCGGTTTCGGCAGCAGCCCCGTGCCGACGGCATTGCCGGTAACGGTGTCCACCGTGGCATTGGCCGCCCAGTCATTGGCCAGCAGATCCGCCGCCCGGCGCTGCATGACCTCCCGTTCCCGCGCCATGCCGGAACGGCCGGAAACCTGCGGCCCGCGCCAGCCCGCCAGAGACCCCCGAAAGGCTCCGGCATCCCGTGACGCGCGGGGAATGTCCCGCGACGTGGACAGGGGGCGGCCTGCGGCATCAAACAACATGGCTAACGCTCCCGTACCGCGCGCACACGCACAGGCCCGGCTCCGCGCGTCAGGCTGTCAAGCTGCCGCTGGAGGTAGTCCAGCTGATCGCGTATGTCGCCGATGTCCTGCCGGGTCAGCGTGCGCCCGGCTATGGTGTAGCTCTTGCCGTGGGAGGCCGCCCGATAGGCGGCCTTCCACTCCGCAAGCGCCGCATGGAGTTCGTCACAAGTCCAGAGAGGCATACCCCTGCTAATAGCACACCCTTTGTCGCATGTCTGGGAACAGTGGGAATACTGGGAACAGTGGGAATACTGGGACAAAAAATTTT
>CAJMRA010000193.1 GCA_905215675.1 uncultured bacterium
AGTTTGAAACGCTGCGCATTTCAAACCATACGGCCTGTCGTTTCGCGGAAAAAACAGGACAAAACACCTTAGGGCCGCTCCTCGTCGGCACGCAAGCGTTGCAGGACGCCCGCTCTGGCGGCCAGCAATTCCGCGACGATGGCCACGGCCAGTTCCTTCGGACTTTCCGCGCCGATGGGCAGCCCCACGGGACAGCGGATGCAGGCCAGTTCGGCATCGGGGACGCCCTGTTCCCGCAGGGCGGCAAACAGGGCGTTACGCTTGGCCCTGCCGCCCAGCATGCCTATATAATAGGCATGACTGCGCAAGGCCTGCGCCAGCGCCTCCTGATCATGCGCATGGCTGTGGGAGGCGATGACCACATAATGCCGCCGCCCCACGCCGCACCGTTCCACCAGATGCTGGAAATCCGGCACAAAAAAACGATTGCGCGCCTGCGGGAAACGCTCGGCCGTCACGTACTCTTCGCGACAGTCCGCCACGTCCACCACAAAGCCCACGTCATGCGCCAGCGCGGCCGTCTCCAGCGCCACATGGCCGCCGCCGCAGAGCAGCAGCACGGGGCGCGGGCGCAGGGGCTCCACATAGAGCGGCGTTTCGCCGCCGAACAGGCAGGGCCGCCGGGCCTGTTCCAGATAGGCGGCGCAGGCGGCCTCGTCCACGTAGACGTTTTCGGGCAGGGGCTGACCGGCGGACCGGATCTCTTCCAGCGAGAGAGGATGCTCGTCCCCGGCGGCCGCGTCCTGCGCCGCCACATAGCCTTCCGGCATGGCGGCAAGGCAAAGCATGCGACGGGGCGTGTTTTCATCGCTCATGTCGATGAGCCAGGTTCCCGGCGTATCGCCTTCCAGCACCTGCGCGGCCACGGCAAACATCCCGTACTGCATGGGATGCAGCGCTTCGCACAGCACGTCCAGATGTCCGGCGTCCTCCGTTCCTTCTTCGGCCGCCGCGCAGCGCACAAAGCGCGTCAGGCCGTCCAGCAGGCATTCGCGCGCCGTTTCCAGCGCCGCCGCTTCCACGGCGCCGCCGCCCACGGTTCCTTCCAGCCCCGCTTCCGTCAGCAGGGCCCGCGTCCCCGCGCCGCGCGGCGCGGATCCCTCCTTTTGCAGGACCGTCAGCAGCACGGGCGATGCGCCTTCCCGCAGCAGCGCGGCTATGCGTCCTTCCAGCGGCCCTTCCCCGGCCGCGTTCCGGTTCTCCTTCATATCAGGCATCGTCGTCCCCCTTCACAAAACCGCATCCCTTGACGGGACAGAGAATGCGCGTCCCCCCGTCGCGGCTCTTTTTTTCCACCAGATAGGGCGAACCGCAGCGCGGGCATTTTTCCGGTATCGGTCTGTCCCACAGGGCAAAATCACATTTGGGATACTGATCGCAGGAAAAGAAGAGCTTGCCGCGCTTGCTGCTCTTTTCCACCAGCATGCCCTCCTCGCAACGCGGACAATGCACGCCGGTGGACAGCGGCGCGGCGTAATTGCAGTCGGGATACCCGGTGCAGGCAATGAACCGGCTTCCCGTACGCGATTTCTTGATGACCAGATCCTTGCCGCAGCGCGGGCAGGACCCCACGACCTCAAGCTCGCGCTTCTCCGGCGCGGCGGGTACGATATGCCCTTCCGCATCGCGTGTAAAATTGCTGGTATGACGGCATTCCGGGTAGCCGCTGCACGCCAGGAACTGCCCGGCCTTGCCGAACTTGATCATCAGCGGCTTGCCGCATTCGGGGCAGGTCAGTCCCGTTTCCAGTCCGCCCTTGACGCTGCGCATATTCCGTGCGGCGGCGTCCAGCGTGGGATTGAAATCGTCGGCAAAGCGCCGCATCAGCTCGCCCCAGCGCTCCTCCCCCTCGGCCACCTTGTCAAGCGAGGCCTCCATCTGGGCCGTAAAGCCCACGTCCATGAGGCGGCCGAAATGCTCCACCAGCTGGCCGCACACCACGCGGCCGAGATCCGTAGGTACGAAGCGCCGCTCCACAAGGCTCACATATTCGCGATCCTGAAGCGTGGAAATGATGCTGGCGTACGTGGACGGCCGCCCGATGCCGCGCTCCTCCAGTTCCCTGACCAGACTCGCTTCGCTGTAGCGGGCCGGGGGCTGGGTGAACTTCTGTTCCTTTTCCAGCGCCTCAAGACGCAGTTCCTGCCCCACGTTCATGGGCGGCAGTTCCGCTCCCTCCTCGTCCTTGCCGCGCGGCAGGACGGCCAGAAAACCGGGGAACAGCAGCCGCTCGCCCCGGGCCTTCCACTGGGTCGGGCCGCAGACGATGCCCACGGACGTATCGTGAAAGCGCGCGCCCGCCATCTGCGAAGCCACGAAACGCGACCAGATGAGACGGTACAGATTATATTGATCCGGGGGCAGCTGCGTCCTGACCATGTCCGGCGTCACGTTCACGTCGACGGGGCGGATGGCTTCGTGCGCGTCCTGCGCGTTGGCCTTGGTCTTGTAGACGCGCTTGCGCGCGGGCAGATAATCCGCGCCGTAGGCGCTCTCGATAAAATCGTGGGCCGCCTTGCGCGCCTCGTCCGCAATACGGGTGGAGTCCGTACGCATATAGGTAATCAGCGCCGTGGTCGTGCCGTCGATATCCACGCCTTCATACAGGCGCTGCGCGATGTTCATGGTGCGCTTGGCCGTGTACGAAAGCCGCTGGTTGGCCGCCTGCTGCAATGTCGACGTGATGAAGGGCGGCTGCGGCGCGCGTTCGCGCTCCTTCTCCTCCACGCTCTCCACCACAAAGGGCTTGCCGGCAATGGAGGCTTCCAGCGCCGCCGCGGCCTCGGCGTTGCCGATGACGGCCTTCTTGCCGTCGACGCGGGCAAGATCGGCCCTGAAGGAGGGGGGCACGGCGGCCGCCAGACGCGCCTTGAAAGGCCAGTACTCTTCCGGCACGAAGGCTTCGCGTTCCTTTTCCCTCTCCACGATGAGCCGCAGGGCCACCGACTGCACGCGCCCGGCGGAAATACCCCGTTTGACGGTTTTCCACAACAGGGGACTGATCTTGTAGCCGACCAGACGATCCAGCACCCGCCGGGCCTGCTGCGCGTCAAAGAGATTTTCGTTCAGTTCCCGGGGATGCTCCAGCGCTTCCTTGACGGCGCGCGACGTGATTTCATTGAACTGAATCCGCTTGATGTCCTTTGCCTTGTCGCGGATGAGTTCCGCCACATGCCAGGCAATGGCCTCTCCCTCGCGGTCCGGGTCGGGCGCGAGATAGACGGTGTCGGCCTTGGCCGCGGCCGCCCGGAGTTCGCTGACGACGCTTTTCTTGTTGTCGATGACCTCGTACTGGGGCGCAAAGCCGTTGGCTTCGTCCACCCCCAGCGAATGGGACGGCAGATCGCGCACATGCCCCACGCTGGCCTGAACCATATATTGCGGCCCGAGAAACTTCTTGATGGTTTTCACCTTGGCCGGAGATTCCACGATAATCAGCTGTTTGCCCATGTTGACCTCATCGGCATTTCCGCACAGGAAGCCATGCCGCCGGAAACGCGCGGCGCTGCCGCCTTCACGCACGGCGGGAGGCCCGTCCGGGCGCGTCTTGGGAAATACGCAGGAAATGGCGGCGAACGCCCGGGACGCCCTGTCCGCGCGCGATTCGCCATTGGCGGAAGCATACGGCAAAAAAAGCCAGCGTCAAGACTGGGACGCCGGGGGAACCGCTGGACAGCCCGGTCGGCCTGGCTTATTGTAAAAAAGTCTATCCAGTGCAAGGCCAACAAGGAGAAGCCCCATGTCCGCATCCGTTTTCGGACTCTCCGGTCTGCTGCGCCTGCTGTTTCCCCTCTGTCTCGCCCTCCTGTCGGCAGGCTGCGCCGGGACGCAGGCCGCCGACGCCACCGTCCCCCCTCTTCCCTCCGTCAGCGTGCCCGAAGGCCGGAGCGTGCATGTCGACGTCACGGGACAGGACCCCCCCGCGGCCGATCTGGCCTCTCTCGTATCGGCCACCCTCCAGAGCGAACGCGGCCTGCGCATCGCGGACAGCCCGCAGACCGCCGACGCCGTGGTACATATCCATATCCGGGATATTTTCGTTGCGGACGTTTCCCGCCGTATTGTCGAACCCGGAGCGGCGTTCGGCCGCGGCGCCATGGGAACCCTGCTCGGCGCCACCGTGGGCAGCCTTGCGGGCGGACGCGAGGGCGCCCTCTGGGGCGCCGTGGGCGGCGCGGCCCTGGGGCTGGGCGTCGCCGCAAGCGAAACCGGCGGCACGCGCAACGTCTGGGCCATGAAGGCCGACGTGGACATTTCCGTCGGCGGACAGTCCCGGGAACCCGCGGAAATCATCGTCCGCGCCCAGCCTGCGGAACGCAGGGAAGACGCCCTGCCGTCTCTGGAAGACGCCCTGACGCAGGCCGTGGTGCAGGCCTTCCGGCAGGCGCGCGACTGACGCCCCGCGCCCGACACGCCCCCTCCGCACGGGCCGCGGCGAGCGGCCGACGACGCGCCCCCGCGCAAAGGAGCTTTCTCCCATGATCAAACGTTTTCGCAATCCCCTCGGCTGGACTGTTCTCCTGCTGGGCGTCCTGTGCGGCGCCTGCATACGCCCGCATACGCCGCCGTCCATGCAAATCCTGCAAACAGGCAGTCTGGAAGCCCAGGGCGGCCCCGGCGTCGCCAGAACCGTCTATGTGGACGCCCGCGACGCGCTCAAGCCCGCTCCCGTCCTGCGCGACGCCATTGTGCGCCGCCTGACCGGAGCCGGGTTCGAAGTCATCGACAGCCCGAGCAAGGCCGGTCATATCCTGCACGTCAACGTCGTGGCCGCCGGAGAATGCGACGCCGGGACGGCCCGCGCCGCCATCGACGCCGGGTTCGACAGCCCCATCCGGCTTCAGGGCGGGGGCAGCGTCGTCATCGTGGCCGACGCCCTGCTGGTGGAACGCAACGTCCCCTCGCCCCACAAGGCGCGCTCCAACGCCATGCGCAGCATCACGCGACGCAACGCGCTGGCGGACAGCCGCCTGCGTCTGGGCATCATCCTGCCGCATATCGATCGCAGTCCGCTGGTCGAGGCGTCCGTCGCCGATCGGCTGGCACAGGAACTGTGCCGGCCGCTGGAAACAGCCGACAAGCAGGGACAGGAAAAAGACTAGGGTCTGTTAACACTAATATTTCTATTTATTTCAAACAAATAGAAAATGCAGGCAACACATACCCTTTGAAAAATACTTGCCGCTGAAAAAGCGCGTTGGGGGAAGGATGGGGGGCCTGGGGGAAGGCCCCCCCTTGTGCGCTAGGGGCTGTTTCTAAAAAGTTTATTGCAGCCAAATCAGACAGGCCGCTAACATGACGTTTGCCCGGAATGTCGC
>CAJMRA010000194.1 GCA_905215675.1 uncultured bacterium
CCGCAGCGTCCCCCGGCCCGGGCCGCGCAGACCGCGCCGCCCCGCCCGAAAGAGGCCGCGCCGCCGCAACGCGAACGGCACGCGCCGTCGCCTCCGGCAGGCGCGCCCGCCGCCGCGCCGTCCCCGGCCCGCGCCGTCTGGCAACCTCCGGCGCAGCAGCTGTGGCCGCAGCCTTGGCGCGATCGCCTGCCCCTGACCCGACCGGGCCGCGTGGGCTGGACGTACCGGCATCTCGGCGCGGACCTGCTGGGCAACGGCCCCGACGAAGCGGGCGAGGACGCCCCCTGCACCATGCGCGACAGACGCGACTTTTTCCGCCGGATGATCCATGATCTGGGCTATCCGGCCGGGACGCATACCTTCTGGCCCGTGTGCATGCCCCTGTCGGCCGCGCCGGACGCGCCGGAACAGGAAAGCGCCGACGCCTTCTGGGCCGGGCTGCGTCTGCTGCGGGCCCGCGGCGTCGTCATCATGGGCAGCGCCGCTGCCCGGGCCGCGGGTCTGCCCAGCGGTCTCCGGCCGCTGCAATCCCTTTTTTTTCGCGGCTTCCGGGTGTTCATTCTCTGGGATATGGTCAATCTCGTGCGCCGGGAGCAGCGCTACGCCAGCATGCTGGCCTTTTTGCGCACGTCGTTGCAGCCCCTGCTGCCCCGCTGACGACGGTCGGCGTCGCCGCCGACATAGAGCAATGTTAGTTTGAAACGCTGCGCGTTTCCAACCATACGGCCTGTCGTTTCGCGGAAAAAGCGCGGTTTTTCCGCTCACTTCGGGCCGGGCGGCGCTGTGCCGCCGCCTCGCGTTTCACCTTTTTCAAGGGTGAAACGCTCTAACGCTCAACAAGGATTCGCGATCATGGCTCACAAGACCGCGCGGCAACGCGCCGACGCGCTGGTACACGCGCAGGGGCTGGCGGAAAGCCGCGAACAGGCCCGGCGTCTGATCATGGCGGGCAAGGTGGCGCTGGAGGACGCGGGCCTGCCTCCGGGCGCGCCGCCCTGCAAGGTGGACAAGCCGGGGCATCCCTATCCCGAAGGCACGCGCTTCCGCCTGCTGGAAGGCGAGCGTTTCGTCAGCCGGGGGGCCTACAAGCTCCTGACCATCATGGATCGCTTCGGGCTGGACGTGCGGGAGCTCGTCTGCCTCGACGCGGGCGCATCCACGGGCGGCTTTACGGACTGCCTGTTGCAGCACGGCGCACGGCGCGTTTATGCCGTGGACGTGGGCCGCAATCAGCTGCACGAAAAATTGCGGGCCGACGCGCGCGTGATCAATCTGGAGGGCGTCAACCTGCGGCACGCGCCGGTTTCCCTGATTCCCGAGGAAATCGATCTGGTCGTGGCCGACGTTTCCTTCATTTCCCTGACGCTGATCCTTCCCCCCTGCATGACCTGGTTGAAGCCCGGCGGACGGGTTGCCGTGCTGATCAAGCCCCAGTTCGAGCTGGGCCCCGGAGAAACCGTCAAGGGCGTCGTCCGCGACGAGGCCGCCCGCCGGCGGGCCGTTGACAAGATCACGACCTTCTGCGACGCCGCTCTGGGGCTGACCTGCGAGGGCGTCGTGCCCGCGGCCGTCAAGGGGCCGAAGGGCAATCAGGAATACATGGCGCTGTTTTCGCGCCGCGGGGAAGCGCGGCCGGAGGCGGGCGTTTCCCCGTCCCCGTGCCGGGACGCATGAGCGTTTCAAACTGAAATTGCTCATGACGTCCCTTTCGGGTGCGAACAGCGCCCGGAGCGCAGTCCCCTTGCGTTTTTTGCCGGAAGAGGGAAACCTGCGGACTTGCCAAAAGCGGCGAAACAGGCTACACATTTGAGCCTTCATCTCGTGCGGCCGTATTGCCCCGGCAGGCAGGAGAGGAACGATTTCACGAAAACCAGCGGCATATGCCGATGTTATGAGGTAGCAATCATGAAGAAAGACATTCATCCCACCGTGTACAAGGCCACCATCACCTGCGCGTGCGGACATCAGGAAGAAGTGCTCTCCACCAAGGGCGAACAGGTGCACGTGGAAGTGTGCTCCGCCTGCCATCCCTTCTTCACCGGCAAGCAGCGCTTCCTGGATACGGCCGGTCGCATCGACCGCTTCCGCAAAAAGTACGCCAAGTTCGGGCAGAAGTAGGCGGTCGCGCGCCTCGCTTCGCCTCGTGCGGTCTTTCGCCCCGCTCGCCGCGCGGGCGACGTCTGTGTTTTGCCTCCGGCGGGGCTGCTGCGCATAGTACGGCGCAGGGCCTTGACGGAGGCTTGACTTTTTTTGCGCTCCGGCCCCTTCCCCGTCGGCGGCGCGGATATGTGCGCGCCGTGACGCGCGCAAGAAAGCAGAGTATGCACGTTCCCTTTTCCCGCGCGTGGCGGCGCTGCCGCCGCGTGCTCTCCGCGTCGCTGCTGGCGGCAGGCTGCCCCACGGTCGGCGGACAGGCCGTCATGGAAGGCGTCATGATGCGCAACGCCGACGTCTATGCGCTGGCCCTGCGCATGCCCGACGGCAGTATCCGGGCCCGGCGTCTGCCCTGGTTCAGCCTGACGCGCTGCCGGCTGCTCAAGCTGCCCTTTGTCCGAGGCTTCCCCCTGCTGGTGGAAACCCTGATCAACGGGGTCAAGGCCCTGAACCGATCCGCCGAAGCCCTGGCGGAAGGCGAGGAAGAGCCCCTGCAACGCTGGCAGCTCGCGCTGACCATGCTGATGGCCGTGGGCATGGCCGTCGTGCTGTTCGTGGTCGCCCCGCACGGGCTTTCCCTGCTCATGCAGCGGCTGGGGCTGGGCGGCGCGGTGGAAGGCCTGAGCTTCCATCTCTGGGACGGCTTCTTCAAGTGCTGCATTTTCATGGCGTACATCCGGGTCATTTCCCTGGCGCCGGATATCCGGCGCGTGTTCCAGTACCATGGGGCGGAACACAAGACCATTCATGCCTTTGAATCCGGGCAGACCGTCGACGCGGACTTTGCGGCGCGCATGAGCCGCCTGCATCCCCGCTGCGGCACAACGTTCCTTCTGTTCGTGATCTGCATTTCCATCGTGCTGCATGCGGCGCTGGTTCCCCTGCTGCTGTTGTACTGGACGCCGGAACAGGCATGGATCAAGCATGCGGGCACGCTGCTTTTCAAGATCGGGCTGATTATTCCCATAAGCGCGCTGGCCTATGAACTGATCCGTTTTGCCGCCCGGATGGACGACGGCGTCGCGGCGACCATCCTGCGCGCTCCGGGGCTGGCCCTGCAACGCCTGACGACCGACGAACCGGACGAGGGACAGCTGGAAGTGGCCGTCGTCGCCCTGTACGAGGCCCTCGGCCCCGAAGACGGCGCGCGCGTGCTGACGGTTCCGCACAGCCTGCTGGACGACGTGCCCGCGCGCGACTGAGCCCCCGGCCGACGCGCATCCCGCGCCCCGTATCGTTCCCCGCGCCCTCCGCGCCCGGCTGCGCCGCCTGCCGCACGCGCGCCGGAGCGGTCGCGCCCATTCTCCGAGGAGTATCTATGTTTGCCAAGCTGGAAGGTCTGGAAAAAAAATACATGGAGCTGGAAAAGGCCCTTTCCGACCCGGAAGTTTTCAATGATCAGGAACACTACCGCAAACTGACCAAGGCCCATGCCGATCTGCGCGACGTGGTGGAACTCTTCCGCCGCCATCGCGACGCCGTGCGCGACATCGAGGACAACAAGGCCCTCCTGCACGATCCCGATCCGGACATCAAGGCCATGGCGCAGGAAGAAATCGCCGCCCGCGAGGCGGAACTGCCCGAAATAGAACAGAAGCTCAAGGTGCTGCTGCTGCCCAAGGACCCGCTGGACGAAAAGAACACCATTCTGGAAATCCGCGCCGGTACCGGCGGCGAGGAAGCCGCCCTGTTCGCCGCCGACCTGTTCCGCATGTACAGCCGCTACGCCGAACTCAAGGGCTGGAAAGTGGAAGTCATGAGCGAATCCCCGTCCGATTCCGGCGGCTACAAGGAAATCATCTGCCTTATTTCCGGGGATCGCGTGTACAGCCATCTGAAATTCGAGGCAGGCGCGCACCGCGTGCAGCGCGTTCCGGCCACGGAAACGCAGGGACGCATTCACACCTCCGCGGCCACGGTGGCCGTCATGCCCGAAGCGGAAGAAGTGGATATCGAAATACGCCCCGAAGACCTGCGCATAGACATCTATCGCGCCTCCGGCGCGGGCGGCCAGCACGTCAACAAGACGGAATCCGCCGTGCGCATCACCCATATTCCCACCGGCACCGTCGTCACCTGCCAGGACGAACGCTCGCAGCACAAGAACAAGGCGCGCGCCATGAAGGTGCTTGCCTCGCGCATTCTCGCCGCCGAACAGCAGCGCCAGAACAACGAACTTTCCGCCGACCGCAAGGCGCAGGTGGGCAGCGGCGACCGCTCGGAACGCATCCGCACCTATAACTTCCCGCAGGGACGCTGCACGGATCACCGTATCAATCTGACGCTGTATTCTCTGGATCGCATCATGGAAGGCGAACTGGACCCCCTGCTGGAAGCGCTGGCCACGGCCGCGCAGGCCGAGGCCCTCAAGGCCCAGGCCGAAGACAGCGAATAGAGACTTTTCAGCTTGCAACGAGTTGCGTTGCAACCCCGCGTTTTTCTTTTTCAAAGGCAGAACGCTCCAGTCTCCGCCGTCCCGGAAGCCCCGCCCTGCCGACGCCGCCGCGACTCCCGCACGGGGCCCTTGCGATTGCGGCCCGGCAGTGGCACAATGAACAGGTTATGGCGGCGCAGGCCTCAAGGTTGTTTGCGCTTTTGCCGATAAGAGAAGCATGCGTTCGCAGCCTTACGGAGGATTGTACATGAGCCAGCAGAGCACTGATCAGCAGGCACACGATGACGATCTGATACAGTTGGTGACCTTTCATATCGGCGACGAAGAATTCGGCGTCGATATCCTGGCGGTGCAGGAAATCATCCGCCTGATGCAGATCACCATGGTGCCGCGCGCCCCCGCGTTCATCGAGGGCGTCATCAATCTGCGCGGCAAGGTCATTCCCGTGGTCAACATGCGCACGCGCTTCAACAAGCCGGTCGTGGAACACAACGCCAGCACGCGTATCGTGGTCATGGAATTTGATCAGAAGATCGTGGGCTTTCTTGTGGACGCCGTCTCCGAAGTCCTGCGCATCCCCGCTTCCACCGTGGAAGAAGCGCCGCCCGTGGTGGCGGGCATCGGTTCCGAATATATCCGGGGCGTCGGCAAACTGGGCGACCGCCTGCTGATCCTTCTCGATCTCAACTACCTGCTGAACAATACCAGCCTGGAAGTCAACTAGGGCGTCAACACGAAATCGTTCTTC
>CAJMRA010000195.1 GCA_905215675.1 uncultured bacterium
TCGGAATATGTCGCGAGGGGGGAGGCCCGGGAATGGCCTCCCCCCTTTTGTCCTGTGCCGGTCTGGAGAGAGAACGGCGGTCGGCCTCAGGGCATGGGAAAATTCGGCAGGGGCCATTGGGGGGAGCCGTCCTGAAAGCTGCTCGCCAGTCCCTGCGCCATGCGCGCGACCAGCGCCGACAGGGAAAGCTGTTCGCCGCCCAGAGGAAAGGCCATGCCCAGAATGGCGGCAAGCCGTCGCTTGTTGTGGGGCGTCAGGACGAGTTCCGCGCCGTCCGCATGCAGCTGAAAGACGAGATGATCCATGAAGGGGCGCAGAGGCTCCATCATGTCGTCGGCGAGGCAGAAGGCGTTGTAGGTATTACGATGATGGATGCCGAGCAGGGGGAGGAGACCGACGCCGCAAAGCGCCCGGGCGCAGGCGGAACGCAGGATGGCATAGCCGTAATTAAGAGCGGCGTTGGGGCCGTCTCCCTCCGGGTCCCGCAGAAAATTCGCTCCCAGAAGGGCCGGCCAGTAGAGGCGGGCGGCCCCGGCCTCCCTGTTGTCCGCGTCGCCGGAGCGCACCTTGCCGGACAAGGCAAGAATCCGATCCGGGACGGGGCTTTCCGGGCGGCAGAGGCGCAGCACGGCTGCCTGATTGCGCAGCTTGGCGACGACGCACTGCTGCCAGAGGCGTTTTTTCAGTACCGGCGAGGCGTTCATCTGTGCCGTCACCACGGGCAGCGCCCGGTAATGCGGCGCCGTGGGCAGGCTGATGGATACGGGCATGTAATTGGCGCCGCAGACCACCACGGGCACGCCTTCTTCCGCCATCCGGGCCATGAATGCCCTTGAAATCATGATGCCGTCGGCGGCAAGCAGGACGCAGGCGAGACTGTCCACCGGCACAAGGCCGAGACATTCCTCCCCTGCCATGACGGCGACGCTGCCGCGGCGCAGGTGCAGTTGCCTGCCGTTTTCGGCTATTTCAAGAACAATGTTCGGCATATTTTTTTGAAAAAAGGTTCATTGCCCCCCTTTTCTGTGGGACAACGAACCTTTTTCGCGGCGTCGAAAACCAGTAATGATCAAAAAAATCATATGGTTTTGTGACATGCAGTTTAGCAGGATCAATCTGGACAGGCAACTACAACCGCCGTGCATAAGTGTCCATTTCTGCATATAGTTTAGCAGGATCAATCTGGACAGGCAACTACAACCGGTTCTATCTTGGGGAGTGGGGAAATGGAAGTTTAGCAGGATCAATCTGGACAGGCAACTACAACCATCCGGGCTTTCCCCCTGCGTCTGGGTTTAGTTTAGCAGGATCAATCTGGACAGGCAACTACAACAGCGTGGGCGGCGGTTCGATTCAAGAATCAAGTTTAGCAGGATCAATCTGGACAGGCAACTACAACACTACGCGCCGACGGGCTGGCTCCGCGAAAGTTTAGCAGGATCAATCTGGACAGGCAACTACAACAAGAATGGCGTTGTATGTGCCGGAGTTGCTAGTTTAGCAGGATCAATCTGGACAGGCAACTACAACATCCTGACCAACATTCAGGAAGCCCTGACGAGTTTAGCAGGATCAATCTGGACAGGCAACTACAACGTCACGATCCTTGGATACGCGGCGATGTCAAGTTTAGCAGGATCAATCTGGACAGGCAACTACAACTTTCATATCAAGTCCGGCAAGGCATGGATGAGTTTAGCAGGATCAATCTGGACAGGCAACTACAACATGTTGTCATGCAGCCAGTCGGCCCCTTCTAGTTTAGCAGGATCAATCTGGACAGGCAACTACAACCGGCGCGTTATCTAGCTTGTGGCATATGCGGGGTGCGCAGGAGCCATGAGCAATTTCAGTTTGAAACGGCCTGTCGTTTCGCGGAAAAAGAGCTGTCTTTCCGCTCACTTCTGGCCGGACGGCGCTGTGCCGCCGCCTCGCGGTTTCATCTTTTTCAAAGGTGAAACGCTCATGCGCTCATGGGGCGGGGTTTCCGGGGGACGGCGAGGAGGGGCGGCGCGTCGGCGGCGCGGCGGCGCGTCATCGATCAGGATAAAGCGCGTTGGGGAGGGGATAGGGGGCCCGGGGGGAAGGGGGACCCTTTGCGCGCGAGCCAAAGGGTCCCCCTTCCCCCCGGCGAGATACCGAAAATCGCTCCGGGGACTTCCTTCAAGACGCGCGGGTTCTTGACGCACCGGGGCGGAGGAGGTAAGGGGCAGGTACGGCATTGCAATGTCACACAACCGACATGCAATTGTCATCAAACGTCCAGCCCGGAGGTATGCGGAGATGAAGAAACTGCTGGCTTTTCTGACGGCGGCTCTGCTGGCCCTGCCCATGACGGCGCAGGCGTGGAGCCCTGACGGCGACGTGACCGTGATTGTGGCGTACAAGGCCGGTTCCGGCACGGATACCGGCGCGCGTCTGCTGGCGTCGCAGGCTGAAAAGTATGTGGGCAAGACCTTGATCATCAACAATCTGCCCGGCGGCGACGGCAAGATCGGCTGGACGGAGCTTGTCAACGCGAAGCCCGACGGCCGGACCATCGGCTTCATCAACCTGCCGACCTTCACCACGCTGGCCGTGCAGCCGGGGTCCACGTTCGCGGTGAGCGACGTGGTGCCGGTGTGCAATCAGCTTTCCGAAACGGGCGTGGTGGTCGTGCGTGCCGACAGCCCGTGGAAGACGCTGAAGGAGCTGGTGGCGGCGTGCAAGGAAAAGGGCAAGATGCGCTGCTCGACCAACGGCGTGGAGGCCTCCAACCACACGGCGGCCCAGCTGCTGGCGACGTCCGCCGGATTCAATTACAAGGCCATTCCGTACGGCGGCACGGCGGATCAGCTGCTGGCCCTGCGTCAGGGCGAAGTGCAGTTCTCCTGCGCCAAGGTGGCCGACGTGGCCGCGCTGTGCGCCGGGGACAAGCCGGAACTCCGCATACTGGGCGTATTCAGCAAGGAGCGCCTGCCCGAATATCCCGACGTGCCGACGCTGGGCGAACTGGGATATTACGGCGAATGGTACGGATCGGCCCGCGCGCTGGTGCTGCCCAAGGGCGTATCGCAGGAAATAGTGGATTTTTATGTGGACGCCTTCCGCAAGACCATGCAGGACCCCGCCTGTATCGAGGCGCACGCCAAGGCGGGCATGACGCTTGATTTCAAGGACAACAAGCAGCTTGCGGAACTGATTGCCGCGCAGGAAAAGTTCTGCCGCGACACGATCTCCAAGCTCTACAAGAAGTAGTTCGCCCTTGCGGCGGAGGGGGGCGGCCCCTTCCGCCGCCGTACTTCAGCCCGGACAGATTTTATGAAACGATCCGATATCGGCGTGACGGTCATCATTTATGCCTTCACGCTTTTTTTTCTTGTGATGACGCTGGAGCTGCCGCCGGATGCCCAGACCTATCCGTTGTGCCTGATCGGCGGTCTGCTGGCCCTGAATACCCTGTATCTGGGGCGCTGCCTGCTGAGGGCGCGCGGCGGCGCGGGGGTCGTCAATGATCTGCCAGAGATTTTCGCGGGCTTTCAGTGGAAGCAGTTCGGCGTCGTCTGCCTGAGCTGTGTGCTGTACATGATTGTCATGGCGCTGGCGGGCTTTTATGCGGCAAGCCTGCTGTATCTGGCGGGCATGCTCTGGTATCTGGGCGTGCCGCGCGGGCAGGCGCTGGCGACGATGGCGGCCATGGCCGCCATGATTTATTGCGTATTCAGCCTGTTTCTCAAGGTTCCGCTGCCTGTGGGCCTGCTTTTCAAGTAGGGCAATTCATTTTTGACCGGGCGGCACTGTTCCGCCGCTTCGCTTTTTATCTTTTTCAAAGATAAAACGCTTCAGGGAGGCGTCATGACGGATACTCTGGCACTCATGGGCGCGGGCTTTGTGCATGCCGTCGCGCCGGTCAACCTTCTGGCCATGCTGCTGTCCACCATCGTGGGCATCACCATCGGCTGCCTGCCCGGCCTGTCCGCGGCCATGGGGGTGGCGCTGCTGCTGCCCGTCACTTTCGGCATGGACCCGGCCACGGGGCTGATTGTGCTGGGCGGCATCTATTGCGGGGCCATTTTCGGGGGGTCCATCAGCGCCATTCTCATTCATACGCCCGGCACGCCCGCGTCGGCGGCCACGGCCATCGAGGGCTATCAGCTCACCCTGCGCGGCAAGGCGGCAAAGGCCCTGTTCACGGCCTGTTTCGCCTCGTTCTGCGGGGGGCTGCTGAGCTGCATTTCCCTGTATTTCTTTTCCCCGCTGCTGGCGCAGCTGGCCATGAAGTTCAAGAGCCCGGAATATTTCTGGCTGTCGCTGTTCGGACTGACCATCATTGCGGGCGTGTCGTCGAAATCCATCATCAAGGGGCTTATTTCCGGCGTGCTGGGGCTGCTGATTTCCACCATCGGCATGGACCCCATGGAAGGCGTGCCGCGCTTCATGTTCGGGCAGAGCACCCTGTATAACGGCGTCAATACCACCTGCGCGCTGATCGGGCTGTTTTCCATGTCGCAGGTGCTGATTCTTGCGGAAAAGCGCATCGTGCAGCGTCCGTGGGCCTCGGCCATGACGGACCGCTTCGGGCTGACGCGGGAGGAGTACAAGCGCATTACGCCCACCATCATCCGTTCGTGGCTTATCGGGAACATTGTCGGCATTCTGCCCGGCGCGGGCGCGTCCATCGCCTGTTTCATGGGCTACAACGAGGCCCGGCGCTTCTCGAAGCACAAGGAGGAGTTCGGCAAGGGAACCATCGAGGGGGTGGCCGGTTCGGAAGCGGCCAACAACGCCGTGACGGGCGGTTCGCTGATTCCCACGCTGACGCTGGGCATTCCCGGCGAGTCCGTGACGGCCGTGCTCATGGGCGGCCTGATCATTCACGGCCTGCAACCGGGGCCGGAGCTGTTCACCACCTATGCGGGCATGACGTACACGTTCTTTGCGGGCTTTGTGCTGGTGCAGTTCTTCATGCTGGGCGTGGGCGCGCTGGGCTGCCGGGGCTTTGCCCATATTGCGCGCCTGTCCGACGCCATTCTGATTCCTTCCATCTTCCTGTTGTGCGTGGTCGGCTCCTACGCCATCCACAATAATGTGGTGGAAGTGGTCATCATGCTGATTTTCGGCGTGATCGGCTATCTGGCGCGCAAGTTCGATCTCAATGCGGCGGCCATCGTGCTTGGGCTTATCCTCGGACCCATCGGCGAGCGCGGCCTGCGGCGGTCGCTGCTTATCAGCGACGGCGACCCGTCCATTCTTTTTTCCACGCCCCTGTGCTGGGTCCTGATTGCGCTGTGCGTGGTGGGCGTTCTTTCGCCGCT
>CAJMRA010000196.1 GCA_905215675.1 uncultured bacterium
AGCAAAAGGGGTTTCTTCCCCCTCAAGAAAAACATATCGAAGGGGCGGAGGGGCCCCTCCTCCCCCTCGCCCCTCTCCCCTCTCCCTGTCCCCTGACCAACCGCCGACAACGGCACAAAACGACAGACAACCAACAAGGAACGAACAATGGCGACAAAGGCGCTTGAGGATTTGCGGCAGGTTATCGAACGGCTGACGGCGGAAGACGGCTGTCCGTGGGACAGGGAACAGACGCCGGAGAGTCTGGCGGAATATGTCATCGAGGAAAGCCACGAGCTGGTGAGCGCCATTCGCACGGGCACGCGGGCGGATGTATGCGAGGAACTGGGGGACGTGGCGTTTCTGCTGCTGTTTCTGGCGCACCTGTACGAAAAGCGGGGGGATTTCACGCTGGCGGACGCGCTGAACAACAACCGCGCCAAGATGGTGCGCCGTCATCCGCACGTGTTCGGGGATACGGTTTTCGAGAACCGGGACGAGCAGCTCAAGACGTGGGAACAGATCAAGCGCGACGAACACAAGGCCGAGGACGGCACGCCTCCGGGGCTGTTCGACAGCCTGCCGCCGAGCCTGCCGCCGCTGACCAAGGCGTATCGCATTCATTCCAAGGCCGCGCGCGCGGGCTTCACCTGGGAGCAGGACGAGGACGTGGAACAGCAGGTGGAAGCCGAATGGCTGGAGTGGCTGGACGCCTGCGCCGAAGGGGACGAAAAGGCGCAGAAGCACGAGCTGGGCGACCTGCTGTTCAGTATTACGGAACTGGGACGGCGCAAGGGCATCAAGGCCAACGAGGCGCTGGACCTTGCCACCGGGCGTTTTCTGCGGCGCTTTGCGCGGATGGAGGCGCTTGCCCGCGAACAGGGACGGGATTTCACGGAGCTGAGTCTTGATGAAAAAGACGAGCTCTGGAACACGGCCAAGGCGGAAGAAAAGGCCGCTGACGGCGACGACGGCGACGGGCCGCGGGAGGCGTAGACGTGCGGCGCGACCGGGCGGCGGCCGCGGCGCTTCTGCTGTGCGCGCTGCTGGCGGCGGGCTGCGGACCGCGAACGCACCCGAAGGCGACGGGGCGGGGCCCCGCGCCGGAGCTGGGGCTGCCGCGCGCCGATCCGGCCTATGTCCAGTGGATGGAACGCCAGTCCATGCTGGGCATGGCTCCCGAGCTGGCCTCGCAGGTTTCGGGAAGCGGGCTCATCTGGAGCAACAGCGCCTCGGCCGTCCGGCCGGGGATGCTGCTGGAAGCCGCGCCCAATTGGCTGTATATTACTCCGGCGACCCTGTCGTCGTCCGGGTCGGCGCTGCATGCGCTGGCGCAACCGGGAGTGACGGCGCTGGCGGCGCGTCTGGGCGTGCGGGGGCTGTATGTCGCGCCCACGGGCGAAACCGGCGAGATATGGACGGGCCGCGCGCTGCCCGGCGGCGAGGACGTGACCACGCTCGGCTTTGCGCCGCGCGTGGGTACGGAGGAGGAATTCTCGCGGCTGGCGGCGACGCTGGAAGCGGCGGCCATGCAGAGCGGCGGACAGCTGCCTCCGGCGGCTACGGGACTGGGGCCGGATTTCATTCTGCAAGCCCGGCATGCGCCGCGCTTTGACGGCATTTACGCCATGATGACCGTGCCGAAGGACCTCTGGTCCCTGCTGCCGAACGTGCCGGAGGAATGGGAATGCCTGCCGCTGCGGGAGGAGGCCCTGCGCGCGCTGCGCGAACGGGGCGTGCTGCCGCAGGCCATTGTGCGCGACGGGCTGCCGTGGGCCGAGCCGGGCGGCTGGGCCGTCACGGGGGAAGTGCGGGGCGCGGACGGCGTTCCCCGGCGCTGGGTCTACCGCTACAACGGGCACCCATTGCGGCCGGTGCTGCTGTGGCAGGACCCGTCGGGACAGACGCGCCGCATTGTTTCCGCCTCCATCATCCGGCACACGGGCTTGCAGGGGCAGACGCTGGCGGGCCTGCGGCTGGAGGCCCTGCTGGGGCTGGACGTGCCGCCCCGTGAACCGACCGAAAGCGGCAGGACGCGATTGACGCCGGGGCCGGAGGCGCTGGCCGACGCGACGCGGGAGATTCACCGTTACGGCGGCTGGGCCATGCAGGCCGACGCGCTGCCCCTGCGCCTGAATGCGGTCGTGCTGGCGGGGGGAACGGATTTTACGCGGGACGCCGTGAGCGCTCCGGGGGCCTGGTATGCCCTGCTGAGCGGCGACGCCCGCCCGCTGGCAACCCTGCTACGCGCCGCGCAGGCGCAAGGCGTGGATTTCCGGCGACTGGCGCACGGGCTGGAAGCGGGGCGCAGTCTGGACTGGCGGCCGCTGGCGGAGGCATCGCCGGAGCTGCCCGCGCGGGCGCGGGCGCTGGCGGAGCAGCGCGGCGAGGGCGCGCAATGGACGACCATGGCGTCGCTGGCCGCGCGGGCCCTGAAGCTGCGCCCGCCGACCGCTCCCGGGGAACGCGCGGGCGCCGACGCGGCGGCGCTCCGGCGCGAGAGGGAACGCCTGCGCGACGCCGTGGAGCTGTGCGAGGGCGTGCAGCTTGCCTTGCCGGGCCTGTATTTCATCAGTCCGCAGACGCTGACCGGCGCGTTGAATATTGCGGGCGAAACGCCCTCGAACGGCCGGGTGGCGCTGCTGGGCGCGCCGCTGCTGAGCGACGAGGAATCCGCGCAAACGGTTTTCGGGCCGCTGGAGGAGCAGCTTGCCGACGACGCGAGCTTTGCCGCGCGCATGGCGCGGGTATTGCGGGCGCGCGCGGCGGTTCGTCTGGCCGAGGGACGCCTTGCGGCGGCGCAGGCCGACGACGCGGGCGGCTATGCGGCGGCCGTCGCCCTGCCGGACGGCGGTTTCTGGCTGGTATTCGCCAATTTTTCCGACAGGCCGCACGCCGTCGGTCTGCGCTTCCCCGCGGCAGGGGCAAGCGAAACGGCCATGGACGTTCAGACCGGCCGCCCTGTCGATGCGGAGCGGGGCGCGCGCGAACTGACGCTTGATCTTCAGGCCCGGCAGGTACGCCATGTGCTGCTCGGCGCAACAGACAGCTCCGTACAAGGAGGGAAAGATGACCGATGAAACCAGGACGACCGGCGTCATGGACGACGGCGCTCCCGCTTCCGGGCGGGACGCGTCGCCCGGCCCGGCGACGCCGCAGGTGCGCCGCCGATTCGGCACGCGCAGCAGCGGCATCGGCGAAGTGGTGACCCTGCCCCCGACCATGACGGGAACGGCCTTTGCGGCTCCCGCGGACGCGGCGAAGGCCGAAAGCGCCCCGTCGGCAACGGCGGAACAGCCCGGACAGGCGACGGCGGCAACGCAACCCGTCGCCCCTGCCGACGAGCATGCGGCGGACACGGCAACCCCGTCTCCCGCGCCGACCAACGACGGCGAAGACGAAGCCCAACGCCGGACGCCTCCCGACGCCGCGCCGGAAAGCCCGGCGGCAGCCGTGGATGCGCCGGAAGAGGCGGCGGCCGGGGAAACGGGCGACGCCGGAGAACCGGCGGAAGCGCCCGCGCGTCCGCGCGCGCCCCTGCCGGAACCGGGTCCGGCGCAGGCGCTGTTTTCGGCCTTTGCCAAGTGCGGGCCGCTGTCGCTCCTGCTGCTGGCCTGTCTGCTTTTCTGGCCTTCCTTCTGGACGGGCGGCTTTTATTTTTCGCTGGAGCAGATTTTCGGCCAGACCTTCCGGCACGCGCTGAACGCCGGTCAGTGGCTGACGCCCACGGTTGACGGCGCGGCCCTGCCGCCGCTCATGCACTGGCTGCTGCTGGGGCTGCACAAGCTGCTGACGCTGGCGGGCCTGCCGGAAATGTGGGTTTTCCCCCTGTACGGGCTGATCGGCGCCGTCGCGGCGCTGTTCGGCGTCTGGGCCGCTGCCCGCGCGGCGGGCTTCGGCCGGGGCGTGGCCTTTGCGGCCGGTCTGCTGCTGCTGGTCACGCCGAGCTTTGTCCTTTTCGGCAACCATCTTGATCCGCAGGCGCTGGCCACGGGCCTGATGATGCTTTCCCTGGCCGGTTTCTGCCGGGGCTGGTCGCGGGAGCGCGCGCCCTTTTCCCTGCCGCTGGGCTTCATCATGGCGGCGCTGGCGGGCCTGACCGGCGGCATCTGCTATTTCCTGACGCCCATTCTGGCAAGTATCGTCTTCCTGCTGCGCCACATGGCGTTCCGCCGCGCCCAGCGCTGGGACGCGCTCACGGGCTTTGCCCTCATGCTCGGCCTGCTGGCCGTCTGGGGCGGCGCGCTCATCTTCATGGCTTCGGATACGGGCTACGGCGACGCCTTCGTGGGCTTCCTCACCGGTACGGACCCCCTGCCCCAATGGCTGGGAACCTATCTTGCCTTCATCATCGCCACGGTCGTTCTGCTGCTTCCCTGGCTCGCCCTGCCCTTCTTCGTTTCGTGGACGCGCGTCGTCAAGGAAAGCTGGCAGAACCGCAAGAACGGCGAGCATCGCCCCTTCTTCCTCTGGCTGGCGTTCATCGTCGCCGCCGTCATCTACTTTGTGCGCCCCGACGCGGGCCTGACGCTGCTGCTTCCGGCCACGCTGGCCCCGCTGCTGGCGCGGGCCCTGCTGCGCCTGTCCTTCACCGGCAGTCGCCTCTTCTATCTGCTGGCGGCGCTGCTGTTGCTGCACATGGGTATTTTCAGCCTGTTGTACAGCTTTGAATTCTCCATGGATCTCATCCCGCCGACGTCCCTCCTCCATGTGGAAGGCAGTCTGCGGCAGGACCTGCTTTCGCTGCGCTTCCTGCCGCTGGTCGGCGCGGTCTGCCTGTTCTCGGCCATCCTGTTGACGCGCTTCACCCGCCGGGCCTTTCCCGCGGGGGCGCTGCTGGTGCTGACGCTGGGCGTCCTGCTGATCAATCAGCCGGTACGCCTGCAACTGGTGCATGAGATTCAGCAGCGCGTGCCCGACATGATCATTACGAGTGAACTTCTTGCCGCGCCCGTTGCGCCCGCCGCGCCCGCCGTGGAACCGGCTCCCGAACCGGCCCCGGCTCCGGCGGCAGCGCCGACCCCGGCCGAAACCGCCCCGGCGGCTCCGCAAGCAGCGCCCGCCGCGCCCGCCGTGGAACCGGCTCCCGAACCGGCCCCGGCTCCGGCGGCAGCGCCGACCCCGGCCGAAACCGCCCCGGCGGCTCCGCAAGCAGCGCCCGCCGCGCCCGCCGTGGAACCGGCTCCCGAACCGGCCCCGGCTCCGGCGGCAGCGCCGACCCCGGCCGAAACCGCCCCGGCGGCTCCGCAAGCAGCGCCCGCCGCGCCCGCCGTGGAACCGGCTCCCGAACCGGCCCCGGCTCCGGCGG
>CAJMRA010000197.1 GCA_905215675.1 uncultured bacterium
GCGGAAAAACCGCGTTTTTTCCGCGAAACGACAGGCCGTATGGTTTGAAACGCAATGCGTTTCAAAGTGAGAAAACATGAAAAGGACGGATTCGCATCTCGCGAAATCCGTCCTTTTCATGCAAGGGAACATCACGAAGCGGCCTCAATTCCGGGCCACTCCGGGAAAAACCGCCAAAGTTTCCGCGCGCCGTCGCGCTTTTTCTCTCTCCCCGGAACCGGAGAGCCTGTTCCGAAGGCCGACAAACGTCCGCCGCCGCGGCGATACGGAGCGCGGACGGAGAAAGGGAACCGGCGTCGTTGCGGAACGATGCAAAAAATCAGTCGAGCCAGGTATCGTCTTCCAGAACCTTGTACCCGCGCACCATCAGATAGCGCACCCCGTCCAGTTCATCCACAATGCCCGTCACTTCCACAGGCACGCTGACCTCGTCATCAAGATCGACGCCCGCGCCGCGCGGCACAATGCGATATTCCTCATCATCCTGCTGGCGTACAGCCACACGGGCCTGACGCGGATCGGCTGCCCGGGGAACGGGCGTCACATACCCCTTGATGGTCATCAGATTGCTCATGACTCTACTCTTCTGGCGTGAAATCGTCTGCTGTTCCTGAACAGGCCGCGAAAGGGACACCCCCCGCCGCCTCCGGCAAGCCCGGCTTCCGAAGTCGCCCCACGAAAACGCCGCCCGCAAAAAAGCAACTTTTTCGGGCGGCAAGGGAAAACCGGGCAAGGCTGCATCATCATAGTGCGAACTGAAGTTCTTTCCGGCAAGACCGCCGGAAAAAACGGCGGTATCGCAACGGACGTTTAACGGGGGCCGACCCTAGGACGTATAGCCTTTTTGGATTTTCCACGCAAGGGCCGCGCCGCAAAAACGGTCGTCAGGCCCGCCCGCGCGCGTCGCGTCAGACCTTCCAGCGGAGAGCCCTGCCCTTGCGGGCGCAGACGCTCACGCATTCGCCGCAGATCGAACAGCGCAAGGCGTCCGGCCCGTCCTTGCGGCGCGGCTGCACGCCAAGCGTACACGCGGCGGCGCACGGCGTTTCGCCCTTGCAGGAACAGCAGGACGCCTCCCAGCGCACGGTGGGCAGAGGCAGGCGGCTCCACCGTCCGCACCACGAGCGCAACCGGGCGGCACAGCCGAGTAGCAGTCCCTGCGGGCAGACAAAGCGGCACCAGAGGCGTTCTCCGGTCAGGAATTCCAGCAGCAGCGCCGTGACCGGAGCCGCAAGAAGCCCGAAGAACACCCCGTCGAAACCGTTGTAACAGGCAATCTGGGGCGCAAGGGAAAGCGAGCCGGGAAAGGAAAGCCGCGTCAGGGCGGGGATACCGCACGCCGCCAGCCCCGTTCCCGCCGCCAGTACGACCGCCCGGCAGGCAAGCTCCCAACGGGCCGGAACCTTCCACGCGCGCGGCCTTGCGCGCAACCTTCCCCCCAGCGTCGCCGCCGCTTCGGAAAGCAATCCGTAAGGGCACAGCCAGCCGCAAAAGACGCGGCCCAGCAGAAACGCCAGCGCCAGCGAGGACCCCACGCCGAGAAGGAAATGCGCTCCCGGCCTTCCTCCGCCTGCCAGCGTCTGCACCAGCGCCGCCGGATCGCCGAACGGCCAGCCGAAGACGTCCAGGGAAAAAAGCGAACCGCTGACGCCGTGCATCCCGGCGGCGTTCAGCCACGGCAGGACGCAGAAAGCGACGGCCGTTCCCAGTCGGGAAAGCCCCCGCAAAAACGAAAGCCTGATGCGCACTATTCTTTCTCCCCGCCGTGATACGGCGGCATGCTTTCGCCCTCGGCGGGCCGTGTGGGAACCGCGTCGCCGGGTATCCAGCGGGCTTCGCGCGGCAGGACGACCACGGCCCCCACCGGGCAGACATGGGCGCAAACGCCGCATCCCACGCAGGCGGACGTAATCGCGGGCGTCAGTCCGTCGACCAGCACCACGGCGGAAGCCCGCAGGGGACAGCGATCATAGCACGTCATGCACATGGTCGCGCCGGTATAATTATGGCACGCATTGCGCAAGATATAGGCGCGCCCCATATGCGCCCGGCGCATATCGGTCAGCGTCGCGTCCAGCGCGCCGGAAGGACAGACCGGAGGGCATTTCATGCAGAGCAGGCACGGCTTTTTCTTCGGATCGAACATGGGCGTGTGCCTGTCCCTGCCGAAGCCGCCCCTGAAAAAGAGCGTGTCATGCGGACATATTTCCACGCATCGCCCGCAACGAATGCAGCGGACGGCAAAGTCGCGTTCCCTGACCGCTCCCGGAGGCCGCAAGGCGGGAGCAAACGGCGAGGCGGCGCTCATGCCCGATCCCTCCGTTTCCGATGCGGCGGGCACGGCATATGTCCGTCGGCGTCAAGATCATCCTCATAATCCGCATAGGCGACGGACAGCTCCAGCACAGGCTCCAGAGACGCCAGCGCCTCCAGCCTGTCGCGGATATCGCGCGAGGAGCATTCCAGCACGGCGACGAGACGCCCCGCCTCCGCGTCCCGACGCTCCACCACGCCCGGAAACCCGTCCAGCGCGGCGGCAAGCGCGTCTTCCCGCCCGGGCAGCGGAATCAGTACCAGTCCGACCACGGCCATCTTGCTCTTCTCCTCTGCAAAAGGGGCGTCCTTCCCCCGGGGTTAATGCAGGCGGCACATAACCTTTGAAAAGGACTTGCCGCCTGGCCTGTGTCCCCTCTGAAAAAGCGCGTTGGGGGAAGGATGGGGGGCCTGGGGGGAAGGAAACACCCTTGTGCGCTAGCCAAGGGGGTTTCCTTCCCCCCGGAAGAACGATTTAGTGTTAAACGCTCTAGGCCTTGCGGATGCGCGCCGCGCAGATTTTATATTCCGGTTCACGCGACGCGGGGTCCGTGGCGTCAAGAAACAGCTTGTTGACGAGCTTTTCCTTGTCGAAAAACGGCACGGCGATCAGTCCGGGGCGGCACACGTCGCTGACGCGGGCCGGAAGCACCAGCGCGTCGCGGCGCGTCTCCACAACGACATTGTCGCCGTGCCGGATACCCGCCTTTTCCGCGTCCTGCGGATTGATTTCCACAAAGGCCGCGGGATTGGCCCGGCGCAATTCGGGGACCTTGCCCGTCATGGTGGCCGTATGCCAGTGATCGATGACCCGCATGGACGTCAGATAGAGGGGATAATCGGCGTCGGGCTCCTCCGCGGCTCCCTTGTAGGGACGCATCCAGATGACGGCCCTGCCGTCCGGCATGCCGTAGAAGAACATGCGGTGCGGATGATCGGCGGGCACAAGCGGATCTTCTCCCCGCACGAAGCGGCGCAGCGTGCCCGGATGATCTTCCGAGGGACAGGGCCAGAGAATGCCGGATTCCCTGCGCAGGCGTTCGCGCGTCATGCCGTAGAAGTCATAGGTGGTTCCCCGGGCGACCTTGCGCCATTCATCCCAGGCCGCGGACGCGTCGGGGAAGCTGAAGGACGCCGGAAGTCCCATGCGGCGGGCGAACTCGCCCAGCGTTTCAATGGTGGGGCGGCAACCGGCGGGCGGCTCCACGGCCTTTTCCGTCAGGCTGTAGCGCCGTTCGCCGCAACCGTAAACCCCGTCGCGCTCGCACCAGAAGGCGGGCGCCAGCACAAGATCGGCATATTTCAGCGTCTCGGCATCGGGGAACGCCTCGATGCAGACAATGAAGCTGTCGGGATTGGACATGCACTTGTGCATCTTGTTCAGATTGGGGAGCGTGTGCGCCGGATTGGTTTCGCAAATGATCATGCACTTGATGTCCCCGCGTCCCAGCGCCTCGAACATGGCCACGGTATGCGGGCCGGGCTTGTCCTTGATGCGGCCGGGCGGCAGGCCCCACAGGGCTTCCATTTCCGCGCGATGCCGGGGATTGGGAATGGCGCGCCCGGCGGGCAGCAGGTGCGACAGCGCGCCTCCGTCCCGCACGCCGCCGCAGGCGTTGGGCTGGCCCGTCAGGGAAAAGGGCGTCGCCCCGGGACGGCCGATCTGTCCCGTCAGCAGATGCAGGTTATGGATAAGGTTGTTGGCAAAGACGCCCTGTATCCGCTGATTGATGCCCATGCACCACAGCGACATGGTGGCCGCCGATTCGGCAAAAAGCCGCGCGGCCGCGCGTATCTGCTCTTCGGGAATGCGGCAGATGCCCGCGACGATATCCGGCCGGTACTGCTCCAGAAAGGCCTTGTAGCCCTCGAAATCCGAAGGCGTGCCGTCCGACAGCTTGAAGCAGGCATGCCGCTGCCAGAAACGCGGATCGTCCAGTTCCTCGTTGATGATGACCCAGGCCATGGCGTGCATGAGCGCAAGATCCGTTCCCGGGCGAAACGCAATATGCAAATCCGCAATCCGCGACGTATTGGTCCGCCGCGGATCGGCCACGATGATCCGCACGCCGGGATCAACCTGCTTGCGCCGCGCAATGCGGCGGAAAAGCACGGGATGCGCTTCGGAGGTATTCGAGCCGATGATGAAAAAGCAGGTGGCCGAATCTATGTCCGCATAGCAGCCCATGGGCTCGTCCTTGCCGAAGGTCGTCGTATAGCCGCCCACGGCCGACGCCATGCACAAACGGGGATTGCCGTCCACGTTGTTGGTGCCGAAGCCCCCCTTGAACATCTTGTTGGCCGCGTAGCTTTCCTCCGTCAGGCACTGGCCGGAGCCGTACCAGGCCACGGAATCCGGCCCGTACTTGTCGATGCTGGCGCGGAAACGGGAGGCCATCAGCGACATGGCCTCGTCCCAGGAAACAGGCTCCAGGGGGCCGCCCTTGCTGCGGCGCACCATGGGTGAGGTGATGCGTTCCGCGCTGTTGAGCACGGGAATCAGCAGGGAGCCCTTGAGGCACAGGAGCCCCGCATTATGATTGTTGGGATCGCCCTTGATGGCGACGGCCTTGCCGTTGCGTACGCCGATCAGGACCCCGCAGCCCGTGCCGCAGTAGCGGCAGACGCCCTTGACCCACTTTTCCGGGGTCGTATCGTCTCCGGCCGCCAGGGCGCGCCCGGCAAGCCCCGTACCGGAAGCCGCCGCCATGGCCGCCGTCATGGCCATGCCGCGCAGGAATTCGCGTCGTGAAGCTTTCATACTCTCTCCTTTTCCCGATGCCGGATGCCTGGAGCGTTTCATTCTTGAAAAGATAAAACGCGAGGCGACGGCACAGCGTTTCAAACTGACATTGCCCTAGAGCCTGTTAACACTAATATTTCTATTTATTTCAGATAAATGGAAAATGCAGGCGACACATAACCTTTGAAAAGGACTTGCTGCCTGGCCTGTGCCCCCTCTGAA
>CAJMRA010000198.1 GCA_905215675.1 uncultured bacterium
GGAGCATTTTTAGTTTGAAATGCCGCGCATTTCAAACCATACGGCCCGAAGCGGGCGGAAAAAGCGCGTTTTTTCCGTTCGCTTCGGGCCGCCTCGCGTTTTCCCTTTTTCAAAAAAAAATGCTCTACGGTTCCTGCGCGGCAAATTCCGCGCACAGGCGGCGAAAGAGTTCGTCCATGTTTTCGATGGCGGTCAGACGCCAGCGGGAGCCCTGTTTTTCCACGCGGCCCAGCAGGCTGTATGTCTGCTGATTGCCGCCGTCGAGAAGATCAAAGGCCACGAGCCACGCGCCGTCATCGCCCCGGATGGCGGGCGACACATGGATAATCTGCTTGCGTCCCATGGAAACATCGGCAAACAGGGGCGCAAGCATGCCCTGCGCGGCGGGCGCATCGGCGACCTTTTTACCGGCAAAGGCTCCCGAAGCAATGCCGTTGCGCACGAAGGCCGCCGTTTCCCGTATGAGCAGCTGCCGCGCCGCCGCCATATTGGAAAGCGGCGAAAACATCAGCGACAGTACCGGCGGCACGTTTTCCCCGCCCCGGGACGAAGCCTCGGCCACCACGCCCACGGCGTGATCCAGCACCTTTTCCGTATCCACGGCCTTGTCGAAGGCGCGCACATCGGCGGCGTCGACAGCGTCACGCACGGCCAGAATGCAGGCGCGCGCCTGCGCGGCATCGGAAGCCGTCGCCGTTGCCGCGCCGCCCGCAAGGCAGAACCAGAGAACCAGCACGCCTGTCCAGCCGCATTTCACATATCGATTCATTGCCGTTCCTCCCTGCCGGAGGGATGCTTCGGGAAACAAAAACGGCCCGGCATACCGCTGTCCCGAACGATAGAGCAATTTCAGTTTGAAACGCTGCGCGTTTCCAACCATACGGCCTGTTGTTCACCTTTTTCAAAGGTGAAACGCTCTAGTCCAAAAAATCGCGTTATCACGACAGTATTGAAAACAAGGATTCCATCGGCATTCCTCCCTGTCAATCCTGCGCGGCGCGCCGACCGGACGCGCCCGCCCTCAGGCCGGCCACGGAAGCAGTCCGCATTCATGAAATTTACGCGACTATTTTATATGCAATTATTTTACTATATTATACAAATTGTGAAAAAAAGTAGTTATGATTTTCCAGCGATACCCCTTGACCTCGCGCCCCAAAAGGGAGCATCCTGAAAGCAACTCCCGAACAAGGTTCTTTCGTGCGGGAGAAGTCGCGCAGCACAGGAGAACACATGAAAACCATTCCGGTGGCAGAGGCAGTGGGCACGGTACTGTGCCACGATATCACCCGCATTGAGCCGGGGGGCGAAAAAGGCCCCGTCTTCCGCAAGGGGCATATAGTACAGGAGGAAGATATCCCCGTATTGCTGAGCGTGGGCAAGGAGCATCTCTACGTGGTCGCGCCCGAGGAAGGGATGCTGCATGAGGATGACGCCGCCGCGCGTATCGCGCACGCCGTGGTCGGCAGGAACCTCGCGCTCACGACGCCGAAGGAAGGACGTATCAACTTTCAGGCGCAATGTCAGGGGCTGCTGCGGGTGGACGTGCCCGCGTTAAGCCGCGTCAACGCCTTTCCCGACGTGGCCCTGGCGACCCTGCACACCATGCAGGAGGTACAAAAGGGACAGGCGGTGGGCGGCACACGCATCATTCCCCTGTTCATCGAGGAAGAAAAGATTGCCGCGCTGGAAAGGGAAGCGACCGCTCCCGTCATCGACGTGCTGCCCTTCCGATCGTTGCGGGTCGGCATCGTCACCACGGGCAGCGAAGTCTTTCACGGGCGCATCAAGGACGGTTTCGGGCCGGTGCTGCGCAAGAAATTCGCGGCCCTCGGCTGCACGGTGACGGGACAGCGCATCGTGAACGACGACATCGGGATGATCAGCGCCGCCATACGGAGCTTCATCGACGAGGGCGTCGGGATGGTGGCCTGCACGGGCGGCATGTCCGTGGACCCCGACGATCGCACGCCCGCGGCCATTCGCGCGGCGGGCGGCGTGGTGGAAAGCTACGGCGCGCCCATGTTTCCCGGGGCTATGTTCCTGCTTGCCCATATCGGCGACGTGCCGGTGCTGGGCCTGCCCGGCTGCGTCATGTACCACAAGGCCAGCATCTTCGACATGATTGTGCCCCGTCTGCTGGCGGACGTGCCCGTAACGCGCGCGGATATTGCCGCGCTCGGGCACGGCGGTTTCTGCAGCGGCTGCCCGGAATGCCGTTATCCCCTGTGCGGCTTCGGTAAATACTAACCCTGCTTGCGGAGGCAGTCCCCACCCCGATTCTTTTGCCCATACATCTTTCCCCCGCCTCGTCGCGCAATTGAGGCCGGAGAGAGTTCACCCACCTTCGGACCGGACATCATGCGGGTTCCGGTCCCTTCACCCAGGAGGTTCGCATGTTCGTAAAGACGCTTATGGTCAACGGCGTTGCCCGTCAGGTGCTCGTCAATGCCGACGACGTTCTCGCCAATGTGCTGCGCGATCAGCTCAAGCTCACCAGCGTGAAGCTCGGCTGTGAAAAGGGCCATTGCGGCGCCTGTTCCATCATCATGAACGGCAAGCTGGTTCGCAGCTGCGTCGTAAAGATGAAACGCGTTGAAGACAACGCCGAGATCATGACGCTGGAAGGTCTGGGCACGCCCGATCATCTGCATCCCCTGCAGGAAGCCTGGATTTTCCACGGCGCGGCCCAGTGCGGTTTCTGCACGCCCGGCTTCATCCTGTCCGCCAAGAGCCTGCTGGATCACAATCCCAAGCCCACGCGCGAGGAAGTGCGCGACTGGTTCCAGAAAAACCGCAACGTCTGCCGCTGCACCGGGTACATTCCGCTGGTGGACGCCGTCATGGACGCCGCCGCCGTCATGCGCGGCGACAAGGATATTGAGGAAATCCGCTACAAGCTGCCCGCCGACGGCCGCGCCTTCGGTTCGCGCCTGCCCCGTCCCAGCGCCGTCGCCAAGGTGACCGGCACCGCCGAATACGGCGCCGACGCCGCCGTGCGCATGCCCGCCGGGACGCTGCATCTCGCCCTGGCGCAGGCCAGGGTGTCCCACGCCCTGATCAAGGGCATCGACACGTCCGAAGCCGAAAAGATGCCCGGCGTGTACCGCGTGCTGACGCACAAGGACGTCAAGGGCAAGAACCGCATCACCGGCCTGATCACCTTCCCCGACAACAAGGGCGACGGCTGGGATCGTCCCATTCTCAATGACGAAAAGGTGTTCCAGTACGGCGACGCGCTGGCCATCGTCTGCGCCGATACCGAATGCAACGCCCGCGCCGCCGCCGAAAAGGTGAAGTTCGATCTGGAGCCCCTGCCCGAATACATGAACGCCATGGACGCCATGGCGCCGGACGCCATCGAAATCCATCCCGGCACGCCCAATATCTATTACGAACCCCACATCGAAAAGGGCGAGGACACCAAACCCTTCTTTGACGACCCCGACAACGTGGTGGTGGAAGACAGCTTCTACACCCAGCGCCAGCCCCATCTGAACATCGAACCCGACGTGGGCTACGGCTACCTGAATGATCAGGGGCAGCTCGTCATTCATTCCAAGTCCATCGGTCTGCATCTGCACGGTCTCATGATTGCTCCCGGTCTGGGTCTCGAATTCGGCAAGGACCTGATCATGGTGCAGAACACCACCGGCGGCACCTTCGGTTACAAGTTCAGCCCCACCATGGAAGCCCTCATCGGCGTGGCCGTTCTGGCGACCGGCCGTCCCTGCCACCTGCGCTACAACTATGAACAGCAGCAGCAGTACACCGGCAAGCGTTCGCCCTTCTGGACGACCGTCCGCATGGCCGCCGACAAGAAAACCGGCAAGATCAAGGCCATGGAAACCGACTGGACCTGCGACCACGGCCCCTACTCCGAATTCGGCGACCTGCTGACCCTGCGCGGCGCGCAGTTCATCGGCGCGGGCTACGGCATTCCGAACATTCGCGGCAACGGACGCACCGTCGCCACCAACCATGCCTGGGGCGCGGCCTTCCGCGGCTACGGCGGTCCCGAATCGGAATTCCCCTCCGAAGTGCTGATGGACGAACTGGCCGAAAAGCTGGGCATGGATCCTTTCGATCTGCGCGAAATCAACTGCTACAAGGAAGGCGACACCACGCCTACCGGCCAGAAGCCCGAAGTCATCAACCTGCCCACCATGTTCAAGGCCCTGCGGCCCAAGTATGAAGCCGCCAAGGCCAAAGCCAGGGCGGAATCCACCGACGCCGTCAAGCGCGGCGTGGGTCTGGCGCTGGCCGTGTACGGCGCGGGTCTGGACGGCCCGGACTCCTCCGAAGCGTGGGCCGAACTCAATCCCGACGGCTCCGTGACCATCGGCAGCTCGTGGGAAGATCACGGTCAGGGCGCCGACTCCGGCGCGCAGTGCACCGCCCATGAGGCCCTGCGTCCGCTCGGCATTCCGGTGGAAAAGATCCGGCTGGTGATGAACGACTCCAGCAAGACCCCCAATTCCGGCCCGGCCGGCGGCTCCCGCTCGCAGGTCATGACCGGCAATGCCATCCGCGTTGCCTGCGAAATGCTCATCGAAGCCATGCGCAAGCCCGAGGGCGGCTTCTACACCTATGACGAAATGAAGGCCGCGGGCCGCGACGTGCATCAGGACGGCAAGTGGACCGCTCCCGCCAAGGATTGCGGCAAGAACTGCCAGGGCGAACCCTTCTGCTGCTACATGTACGGTCTCTTCATGGCCGAAGTGGCCGTGGAAACGGCCACCGGCAAGACGACCGTGGAAAAGATGACCATGGTTGCCGATATCGGCAAGGTGGTCAACCGTCTGGTCACCGACGGCCAGCTCTACGGCGGCATCGCCCAGGGCGTCGGTCTGGCGCTCAGCGAAGACTACGAGGACATCAAGAAGCACAGCACCATGGCCGGAGCCGGTATTCCCTATATCAAGGACATCCCGGACAATATCGAGCTCATCTACGTGGAAACGCCTCGTCCCGACGGCCCCTTCGGCGCGTCCGGCACCGGCGAAATCCCGTTGTGCGGCCCGCATCCGGCCATCATCAACGCCATCTACAATGCCTGCGGCGCGCGCGTGACGCATCTGCCCGCCTATCCTGAAAAGGTGCTGGCGGCCATGAAGAAGTAACGCCGATCGCCCGTGCGCGGACGACGCGTTCGCCGTCCGCGCACGGCCCGACAACGAACAGGGGAGCATCCCGGGGATGCTCCCCCTTCGTCGTTCGCCTTTCTCCCGCAAACATGCCGACCGGATAATAGAGCATTTTCAGTTTGAAATGC
>CAJMRA010000199.1 GCA_905215675.1 uncultured bacterium
ACGACAGGCCGTATGGTTTGAAATGCGCAGCATTTCAAACTGAAATTGCTCTAGAAAGACCCCATACCGTCATCCGACGATTCTCAGGGACGCAGCAGCGACGATACAAGGGCGACGACATCGGCCGCGTCACGCGGCAACAGGGTGCGGGGATCAAGACAGAACGCGCCGTCCTCCAGACGGCCGATCAACGGCGGCGTAGTGGAGAGCAGGGCCTGCTTAAGGCCGGAGGCGCTCAGGGGAGCGCCCTCCCCCGGCGTCAGGCAGACCAGCGAAGTGGGCAAATCGCATTCGGGAAACGCGCCGCCGCCCACGCGGGACACATCCGGGCGCACGCGCACGGCGCAGACCGGGCCGAGGGCGCGGCGCAGGCGGGCGGCCAGCGAACGGGCGGCCCGGGCCAGCTCCTCCGGGCTCATGAACAGCATGCGCAGGGTGGGAACGCGCCGCCGCGCCAGTTCCGGATCGCAGTACAGGCGCAGGGTCGCCTCCAGCGCGGCCAAGGTGAACTTGTCGCAGCGCAGGGCGCGCGTCAGCTGATTACGCTTCATGCGGGCGATCATGTCCGCGCGACCGGCAAGAATGCCCGCCTGCGGGCCTCCCAGCACCTTGTCGCCGGAAAACGTCACCACATCCAGCCCAGCGGCGACAAGACTCTGCACGGTCGGTTCGTTGGGCAGGCCCACGGCGCTGAAATCCGTCAGGCTGCCGCTCCCCACATCCTCGAAGACCGGCAGATTATGCCGCCGCCCCAGCGCCACCAGGTCTTCCGGCGCGACCGCCGCATGAAAGCCCACAATGCGATAATTGGAGGTATGCACGCGCAACAGGGCGCGCGTCTGTTCGCCGACGGCCTGTTCGTAGTCCCGCAGATGCGTGCGGTTGGTCGCGCCCACATCCCGCAACAGCGCGCCGCTTTTGGCCATGACTTCGGGAATGCGGAAGCTGCCGCCGATTTCCACCAGTTCCCCGCGCGATACCACGGCCTCGCCGCCCTTGCAGAAGGTATCCAGCAGCAGCAGCACGGCCGCGGCGTTGTTGTTGACCACCAGCGCCGCTTCCGCGCCGGTCAGGCGGCAGATCAGCGATTCGCACAGGCTGTGCCGACTGCCGCGCCCGCCCGTCGTCATGTCCAGTTCCAGATTGCAGTAGCCCGAAGCCGCCGTCAGCAGGGCCTGCACGGCCTCCTCCGCCAGCACGGAACGCCCCATGTTGGTATGCACCACCACGCCGGTGGCGTTGATCACCCGCCGCAGGCGCGGCATGACCGCCGTTCGGGCGCAGGACACCATGCGCGGCAGGCAGGATTCCAGCGTCACTTCCGCCGCGTCGCTCACGCGCCCTTCGCGGATATCCCGGCGCACGGCGTCCCAGAACGCCGTCAGCGCGTCCCGCAGCAGCGGACGCGGCGCGGCCGCCAGCAGGGCGTCGGCCTCCACGGCCGCCGCCAGCACCGTATCCATCGCGGGCAGGGCCCGGAACAGACTCCCCATTTCCGACGCCATCGCCTCACCTCCTGAAGTGTTTTGCAAGGGCCTCCCCTTCCGGTCTCCCGGTCATGCGCTTTTGCCGTCTCCGCCCTCCTCCGTCAGCAGAGAGGGCAGACAGGCGTAAAGCTCGGACAGCAGATACAGGGAACCGCAGATCAGCACGGGCGCCCGATCCGGGGCCGCGCCTTCGGGCGGCGGCACGGCGGCGGCGCGCCGGAGAGCCGTCGGCACGTCGTCCGCGACGACCGCCGCGCCGGACGCGCGCCTGTCGAGAAAGCGCGCCACTTCCGCGGCGTCGGCGGCGCGTTCGTTATGCAGACCGGGCACGAAGAAGGGCGCGCCCCCCGCCGCTCCGTGCAGCAGGGCCGCGGCGGGCTGCCAGTCCTTGTCGCCCAGACAGGAATACAGCACGGCGCGGGGACGCAGGCCGCGTTCCCGGAGGTGGCGCACAAGCGCCTGCATGCCGTGGGCATTGTGCGCGCCGTCAAGCAGCAGCGGCGGCAGGGGCAGATCGTCGCCGGGCAGGCGCGCGCTTTCGACCCGCTGGAGACGCCCCGGAATGAAGGCCGAGGCCAGTCCGCGCGCCTGCGCCGCGGCGTCGTCGGCCGCGACGCCGAGACGCGGGGCCAGCTGTTTCCAGACGGCCAGCGCCAGCCCGGCATTGACGCGCTGATGCGCGCCCGCAAGCCCCAGCGGCAGATCGTCGTCCAGGGGAGGGACAAAGACCAGCGGCGCGCCCCGCCGCGCCGCGGCCGCCCGCAGCTCCCCGGCGGCGACGGGAAACTGCGGCGCGCTGAACACGGGCGCGGCCGAACGGATGGCCGCGGCCTTGTCCGCCGCGATATGACGCAGCGTCGGCCCCAGGACGGCCGCATGATCCATGGCGATGGGAGCATAGGCCAGCACGTCGGCCGCAAGGGCCGTCGTGGCGTCGTAACGCCCGCCGAGCCCGGCTTCCATGACGGCCAGCGAAACGCCTTCGCGCGCGAACAGCGCCGCGGCCAGCACCGTCAGGAACTCGAAATAGGTCAGGTCCGGCCCGCAGCGTACCACGTCATTGGCGGCCTCGACCCATGCGGCGCAGGGAATCGGACGCCCGTCGAGACGAATCCGCTCGTCCGGCAGGACGAAATGGGGAGAGGTATACAGGCCGACCCTGATCCCGTGCGCGCGGGCCAGGGAGGAAAGGAAGGTGGATACGGACCCCTTGCCGTTGGTGCCCAGCACCTGCGCCGTCACGAAGGGAGGACGCGTCAGCCCGAGGGCGCGCAAGGCATCATCCATACGATGCAGGGACAAATCCATATGAAAGAACCCGCGCCCGTCAAGATGGCGCAGAATATCGGCACAGGAAGAAAAGGAAATGCTGTTCATGCCGGTAGTATACCATAACCGGCAGACTTTGCCAGAGGGGCGCGGCGGCGGTACGGCGGGAGGACTTGCGCCCGAAGGGGGAGTCATCTATGGTTGTCGCCCTTGCGTAACAGGGGGTTTTCCTATGCCGCGCTTGTCCATCCCGACGCTTCGTCGCCAGGAACTGGCCCTTGTCGTCATCACCATGTTCTGGGGCGGCACCTTTCCCGTCATCCATTACACGCTGACGCTCTGCGGACCGTTTTTCTTTGTGGGCTGCCGTTTCGTCATGGCTGCCCTCGCGCTGGGTCTCTGCTTCCGTAAAACCCTGCGCGAGGCGACGCCCCATGACGTCTTTGCCGGTATCGTCATCGGCGTCGTGGCCTTTCTCGGCTACTTTCTGCAAACCTACGGCCTGCAGACCGTGAGCAGCAGCCGCTCGGCCTTTCTGACGGCGCTTTATGTGCCGCTTGTGCCGATCATGCAGTGGCTCTTTCTCCGGCGTCCCCCGACGTTCATGCACTGGATCGGGGCGGCCTGCGCCTTTGCGGGTCTGCTGCTCATGGCCGGGCCGGGCAATATGGACGGCGCATTCGGCCGGGGCGAGACGGCCACCCTGTGCAGCGCCGTGGTCTTTGCCGGGGAAATCATCGCCATCGGCTTTTTTGCCGGACGGGTACAGCTGCAATGCGTCACCTTTACGCAGCTTCTGACCGCCGGTCTGCTGTCGCTCCTGCTCATGCCCGTTGCGGGCGAGGCCGTGCCCGTCGCCCTGGGGCAGTCGCTGGCCACAGCCTTCGGGCTGGGAATGGCCACGGCGCTCATTCAGCTGACCATGAACTGGGCGCAGCGTTCCGTCTCGCCCACACGGGCGACGCTCATCTATGCCAGCGAACCCGTCTGGGGCGGCTTTTTCGGACGGCTCACGGGCGATCGCCTGCCCCTCCCCGCCCTGCTGGGCGCGGCCTGCATCGTGGCGGGCGTCCTGATCAGCGAATGGAAGCGCAAAAAACAATAGAGCAATTTCAGTTTGAAACGCGCAGCGTTTCAAACTGAAATTGCTCTAAAAAAAATTTTTCGGCAAACCTTGTTGACAAGTGGAGAGCATTTGCGTAGAAGTCTTTTCACGCGATGCGTTGCGGGTCATTAGCTCAATTGGTAGAGCAGCTGACTCTTAATCAGTTGGTTCGGGGTTCGAGTCCCTGATGGCCCACCAGAAGAAAACAAGCCTCCGTGCAAACGGAGGCTTTTTTCGTATACATCCCCTGCGGCTCTTGCCTCGGCCGATTTCATGCCTATTTACCGGCCATGAAACACACGACTCTTTTTTGCGGGGTTATGGCCGTCGCCCTGCTTTGCCCGCAAGGAGCGAGAGCCATGCAAACAACCTCCCCCATGCCGCCGCTCACGGCCCGCGAAGCGGACGTGATCGAGCGCAAGGCCACGGAAGCCCCCTTCAGCGGGGAATATGTCCATACCTATGCCGCAGGCACCTATGTCTGCCGTCGCTGCGGCCTGCCGCTGTACCGTTCGTCCGACAAGTTCGACTCGGGCTGCGGCTGGCCCGCCTTCGACGACGCCGTTCCCGGCGCGGTCCGGCGCGTGCCCGACGCCGACGGCAGCCGGACGGAAATCCTCTGCGCCCACTGCGGCGCGCATCTGGGGCATGTGTTCGAGGGCGAAGGCTTCACGCCCAAGAATACCCGTCATTGCGTCAATTCGCTGTCCATGCGCTTCTTTCCGGCGGGCGGCGACAAGGAAAAGGCCGCCTGGCAACGCCTGAAAGAAAGCAGGGACGCCGCAGCCGCCGCCTCCGGCCTGCAAACGGCCATCGTGGCGGGCGGCTGCTTCTGGGGCATCGAACACGGCCTGCGGGCCCTGCCCGGCGTCGTTGACGCCGTGTCCGGCTATACCGGCGGTCATGTGCCCAATCCCACCTATGAACAGGTCTGCACCGGAACCACCGGTCATGCCGAAGCCGTGCGCGTCGTCTTTGATCCCGCGCGCATCAGCTATGAACAAATCCTGAAACGCTTTTTCGAGCTGCACGACCCCACGCAGTACCGGCGACAGGGCCCTGACATCGGCGAACAGTACCGCTCCGCCGTCTTCTATGCCGACGAGGCCCAGAAGGACGCGGCCGAAAAGCTGATGGCGCGGCTCAGGGAGCTGGGCTACAACGTCGTTACCGAGCTGAAGCCCGCGGGCGTCTTCTACGATGCCGAGGACTATCACCAGCGCTTTACCGAACGCACGGGACGCGGCGCGTGCCACGCCCCGCGCAAGCGTTTCGATATCCGCGCCGACGGCACGCCGGTCAAGCCATAGAGCGCTTTATCTAGAGCATTTTATCTTTGAAATGGGTTGAGGGTTGAGATTCAGGGGGAGGGGAAC
>CAJMRA010000200.1 GCA_905215675.1 uncultured bacterium
GGGCCCTCACCGCCCGCTGCCCCCCGCCGGGGAGGCGACCCGCTGCCCGTGCCGGGCAAAAGCAGCGATTCAGGGAAGAAAAATAAATAGTAAAGGAGGGAGCCCGCCCCCTTTGCGGACTCCCTCCTGCCCCCCGCCGGGGAGGCGACCCGCCGCCCGCGCCGGGCAACAGCCGCGATTCCTTGTTGCTGCAATATTGAGGGGAGAAGGAAACCCTTTTAGCTGGCGCGTAAAAGGGTTTCCCTCCCCCCTCAAACTCCCCCACCTTCCCCAAAACGCGCTTTTCTGGAGGATGGGACTTTACGGCAACGCCGCCGCGTTCCCTCCGGTCGCCGTCTCCCGGCGATATGAGAAGGGGAGGGGAGCGACCCGCCGCCCGCGCCGGGCAACAGCAGCGATTCAGGAACGTAAAAAGATAGTAAAGAAAGGAGAAGTTCCGCAGTCCCACTGCGGGACTCTTCCTTTCGTCCCTCTTTTCCATCGGGATGTTTTGCGTTAGGTTGGGGAAGCGGCGTCGCATGGCGTACTTGATACGCCGTTCGACGCCGCGCCGCTGTGCCGGGGCGGTTGCGGGGCGTTTCGCTGTGGAGCGCGGATCGCGGGCTTGTCGGCAGGGCGGGGAATGTCTGTTTATGGAGCTGTTTATGGAAGAGCAGAAGAATGGGACGAGTCCCGAAAAGAAGACTATACTTATTATTGAAGACAGCCCGTTTCAGTCCAAGCTGATCCGCCGCCACGTGCAACTGACGACCGATTTGCCTGTGCTGGAGGCGCACACGCTGGCCGATGCCGAGGCCGTGCTGGAGGAATACAGCCAGGAAATCTTTCTTGCGCTTGTGGACCTCAATCTTGAGGACGCCCCGGACGGACAGGCGCTTGATTTGTGCCTGAAATGGCAGGTGCCTTCCATGGTGCTGACCGCGCGTCTTGACGAGGAAGTGCGCGCCAAGTGCCTGCATCAGCATGTGGTGGATTATTTCATCAAGGGCAGCATTGCGGACATGGACCCCCTGCTGGCCGCCGTGGAACGCGTGTACAAGAATCAGTCGCTCACTGCGCTGGTGGTGGACGACTCCCACACGCAGCGCGCCATCGTGCGGAAGCTGCTGGAAGTGCAGCGCCTCAACGTGCTGGAAGCCGACAGCGGCGAGGCCGCGCTTGCCATTCTGGAAGAGCATCCCGAAATTCGCCTCGTGGTGACGGACTTCCATATGCCCGGCATGGGCGGCCTTGAGCTGGTGCGGCAGGCCCGCGCCAAGCGCCGCCTCGACGAACTGTCCATCATCGGCCTTTCCTCGGCCGGTTCCGGCCCGCTGACGGCCCGTTTCCTCAAGAACGGGGCCAACGACTTCCTGACGAAGCCCTTTGAAAACGAGGAATTCTATTGGCGCATCAATCAGTCCCTGACCACGCAGGACCTGATGCGCACCATGCGCGATATCCGCCAGCAGCACGAATAGAGCGTTTCCCTCTGAAAAAGGGAAAACGCGAGGCGGCGGACAGCGCCGCCCGGCCTGTGCTCCCTTTGAAAAAGCGCGTTGGGGGAAGGGAACCACCTTGTGCGCCAGCCGCGACCGAAGGCGGCCGCAGGCCGTGCCCGTTGCGACGAAGGAAGCTACGGGCATCGACAGCAGAGATAAGGGGGTTCCCTTCCCCCCGGAAGAACGATTTAGAGCGTTTCACCTTTGAAAAAGGTGAAGCGCGCGGCGGCGGCACAGCGCCGCCCGGCCCGAAGGGATATGAACGAGTTTTTCAACGTTATCTCTTTCGTCGTTTTTGCGTTGATCACGGGGAGCTGCGCCTATTCTTCCGCGCTGATCGGGGTGCGTCTGCTTCAGGAATTGTACAGGACGAAGCGGACGCGCTTCTCGTTGACGCTGCTGTCCTTTGTCGTTAGCGCCGCCGTCATCCTGTTTTTCCTTCTCAGTTTCTTTTATCCGCAGATTCGTCGGCTGATGTCCGGCCCCATAGGCTTTTGCTTCGGTATTCTCGGCCTGACGATTCTGCTGGCCGCGCTGTTTTACTTCTGCTTTTACGGTGTGGCCGCGCTGACGGCAATGTACAGGAAAAGCAGGCGGGATTGCTTCCTTTCGCTGTTTTCCGTTCTTTTTGTCGCCGGTATCCTGCTGTATTTCTGGGCCTGGGTTCCCCTTCAGGAAAAAAGGGAATGGGAACGCCTTTACGAGCGGGGACGGGTGGAGAGCGACGCGGGGCGGATCGGGGGCCCGGCCTGCGTTATGTTTTGAAACCCCGCCTTCCCAAAGCGGGATTTTTGGGCTAGCGTAGGCCCATGAACATGAATGCGGCTTGTCTTGTGTACGGTATGACCTGAGCAGTTCCGACGCAGGGGGCGGTGCGTCCCTGTCGGAAAGCTGCGGCATATCGTGATTCCCGGAAGGGAACGGGGCCGCAAGGCGGAAATACCGCATTTTTCCGATGAGGGGAACGCATACGTCCGGGCTTGCCGTGTTGCGGCGAGCCTTTTTTGTTTCGGAAAGGCGGGGTCGCGGCGTCGGCACGACGCGGGCCGCGCAACCGTTTCTGGAGGACGTATGAAAAAGATCGCGGCAGCTCTGGCGGCGGTCGCCGTGGCGGCCTGGACGTTCACGGCGCAGGCCGGTTCCCTTGACGCCTTCAAGGGCATGAAGGGGACCATCGACATCGCGGGCGGCACGGCGCACGTGCCCGTCATGAAGAAGGCGGCGCAGGCCATCATGGCCGCCAACGGCGATATCCGCATCACCGTTACGGGCGGCGGTTCCGGCGCGGGCGTGAAGAAGGTCGGCGAGGGGCTTGTCAATATCGGCAACACGGGCCGCGCCCTCAAGCCCGAGGAAGTCAAGAAATACGGCCTTGTCACGTTCCCCTTTGCCATTGACGGCGTGGCCGTGGCCGTGCATCCCAAAAATCCCGTTTCCGGCCTGAGCAAGCAGCAGGTCAAGGACATCTTCGCGGGCAAAATCACCAACTGGAAGCAGGTCGGCGGCGCCGACGCTCCCATCAACGTCTATGTGCGCGAAGACGGCAGCGGCACCCGCGAAACCTTCGAGGAAAAGGCGCTGGACAAGGGCACGTCCAAGGCCGGAGCAAATGTGCTGAACTCCAACGGGGCCATGAAGACCGGCATCGCCCGCGACCCCGACGGCATCGGCTATGTGGGCATCGGCCATCTTGACGCCTCCATCAAGGGCGTCGCCTTTGACGGCAAGGCCCCTACGCAGGCCAACGCCGCCGACGGCTCCTATCCCGTCACGCGCCTGCTGTACATGAATACAAAGGGCGAACCCACGGGCCTGACCAGACTGTTTATCGACTACATCTTCTCGCCGGACGGCGAGGCGGCCATCCGGGCGTCCGGCTACATTCCCGTAAAGCCCGCCGGGGCCGGGAAGTAGCGGCATGGCGCGCGATGCCCGACAGGAACGGGACGGCTTCCGCCTCTGCGTTCAGGCGGCCACGGCTCCGGCGCTGCTGGGCATCGCCCTGTTGTGTCTGATGATTACGGGCATGGCCGTTCCCGCCTTCCTTCACTGGGGGGGCGGCCATGCCCTGAGCGTTGTCTGGAATCCCGCCGCCGGGCGCTTCGGCATTCTCGGCATGCTGGCCGGTTCGGCGGCGCTGGCCGTCTGCGCGCTCTGTCTCGGCGGGCCGCTGGCCTTCGCCCTGCTTTGCTGGCAGCTCTGTCCCGAGGATCACGGCCTCCTTTCCCGCTGTTCCCGCCGCCTCATGGGCGGCCTGATCCAGTACATGACCGCCGTGCCCACGGTCGTTTACGGCTTTGCCGCCGTCTTTTTCCTGACGCCTCTCCTGCGGGAGGCGCTGGGCGGTTCGGGCTTCTGCCTTGCCGGGGCGGCGCTCATGCTGGCGCTGCTCATTGTGCCCACCATGACGCTTGTCCTCCATGCGGGACTGAAGGCGCGCCTTGACGCCCTCCTGCCCCACGGACCGGCGCTCGGCCTGAGCCGCCTGCAACTGCTGTGGCACTGCGTGCTGCCGCAATGCCGTTCCACCCTCGTGGCCGCCGCGCTGCTGGGCTTTGCGCGGGCGCTGGGCGACACGCTGCTGCCGCTCATGCTGTCGGGCAATACGCCGCAACTGCCGCAGGGCCCGGCCTCCGGCGTACGCGCCCTCACGGCGCACATGGCCATGACGGCCGCCAACGAAACCGGCGGCGCGGCCTACGACTCCCTGTTCGCCGCCGGATTCCTCCTGTTGTGCGCCAATGCCTTCATGGGCCTGATTGCCCGACGCCTTGCCGCCTCAGGCCGCGCCGAAGAGGACGGAGCCGGAGGGGGCCGGGCATGATCCGTCCCCTTGCGCCCCGCCTCCTGCGCCTGCTCGGCCCCTGCGCGGCCCTGTCCGTTGCCGCCGCCGTCCTGCTGCTGACCGGCTTTCTGGCGGCTCGCGGGCTTGAAGCCTGGGGGCTGTCCCTCTTTTTCGGCGAAGCCCCGCCCCTGCGGGCCCTGCTGGGCCTCGCTCCGGTCTGGAACGGCATCTGGCCCGCCTGCGCGGGCACGCTCTGCCTTGTCGTCCTGACCCTGTTGCTGGCCCTTGCGCCCGGCATCGGCTGCGGCCTCTATCTGGCGTGGTACGCGCCTCCGCGCCGTCGCCGCCATATCGACATGCTGGTGGATATCCTCGCGGGCATGCCGTCCATCATCATGGGCCTGTTCGGCTTCGCCCTGATTCTCGTCCTGCGCCGAACCGTCGCCCCGCAGGCCAATACGGGACTGCTGCTCTCCGCCGCCTGTCTGGCCCTGCTGGTCCTGCCCGTGCTGGTGACCGCCACGCGCGAGGCCGTGCGTGCCGTGCCGCCGTCCCTGAATCTCGCCGGGGCCGCCCTCGGCCTTTCCCCGGGCCAACGCCTGCGCCACGTCATCCTGCCCGCCGCCGCGCCCGGCATTCGCGGCGGCGTCGTCCTCGCCCTGTCCCGCGCCGCCGAAGATACCGCCGTCATCATGTTTACCGGCGTCGTCGCCAATGCCGGACTGCCCGCGGGCCTTTTCGAAAAATTCGAGGCCCTGCCCTTCTTCATCTACTATACGGCCGCGCAATATCAGGATCAGGACGAGCTGGCGCGCGGCTTCGGCGCGGCCCTTGCCCTTCTGGCCCTCTCCTCCCTGCTCCTGCTGCTGGCCCGCGCTCTCCGGCGCGCGCGGTGAGGCCCGCAAAACAGATGAAGCATTACGTTTTGTCTTGAGGGGGAAGGAACCCC
>CAJMRA010000201.1 GCA_905215675.1 uncultured bacterium
TCCCCCCAGAAGAACGATTTAGCGTTATGTGGCTACTGTTCGGCGTGCTGACAATGGAGGCGTTCGCCTTCCTTTTCCTTTTTGGCGAGGTGGTTGAGGGCGTTGACGTAGGCGCGGGCGCTGGCCACGAGGATATCGGGATGCGCGCCGCGGCCCACGGCGGTATGGCCGTTTTCCCTGATGCGGACGGTCACTTCGCCGAGGGCGTCCGTGCCGCTGGTGATGGAGTTGATGGCGTACTGTTCGAGTTCGGGTTCGCGTCCCACCATATCGGCAATGACGTTGAAGATGGCGTCCACGGGGCCGACGCCGAAACCGGCGCGGCTGCATTCGATGCCGTCCACGTCCATGAGCACTGCGGCGGTGGGGGGCACGCCTCCGGCGTCGGAGCTCTGGACGCTCACATGACGCAGCCGGAAGCGGTCGGGAATGCGGTAGATTTCTTCCTGCACCAGCGCCATGAGGTCATCGTCATGGAGCGTCTTCTTGAGGTCGGCGAGGTTCTTGACGGCCTCGAACACGGTTTGCAACTGTTCCTCGCTGAGCTTGTAGCCCAGTTCCTCGAACTTGTTGCGCACGGCGTTGCGGCCGGAGTGCTTGCCGATGACAAGGTTGGTGGAGGTGCGGCCCACGGATTGCGGGGTCATGATCTCGTAGGTTTCGCGGTTCTTGAGCATGCCGTCCTGATGGATGCCGGACTCGTGGGCAAAGGCGTTGGCGCCCACGATGGCCTTGTTGCTGGGAATGGGCTGCCCGATGGTCATGGAAAGCAGGCGGCAGGAGGGATAGAGCTGTTCGGTCTGGATGCCGTGCTCCAGCCCGTAGTAATCCTGACGCACGCGCAAGGCCATGGCGACTTCCTCAAGGGAGGCGTTGCCCGCGCGCTCGCCGATGCCGCTGATGGTGACTTCGGCCTGACGCGCGCCCACGCGCAGGGCGGCAAGGGTATTGGCCACGGCAAGCCCGAGGTCGTTATGGCAATGCACGCTGAACACGGCCTTGTCGGCGTTGGGGGTGTGTTCGATGACGTAGCGGATGAGATCGGCGAATTCGTCGGGCTGGGCATAGCCCACGGTATCGGGCAGATTGATGGTCGTCGCGCCGCTGCGGATGGCAAGTTCGGTCACGCGGCACAGGAAGTCGCGATCGGAGCGGGAGGCGTCCTCGGCGGAAAATTCCACGTTGTCGGTATAGGAAGCGCAGCGCCGGACGCCCGCCTCGATCATTTGCAGCACAATTTCCGGGTCCTTGCGGAGCTTGTACTTCATATGCAGGGGGGACGTGGACAGGAAGGTGTGGATGCGGGGATGGCGGGCGTGCTTCACGGCCTCCCAGCAGCGGTCAATGTCGCCGTCCATGCAGCGGCACAGACCGGCGACCTGAATGTCGCCCGCCTGTTCGGCGATCTGGCGCACGGAATCAAAGTCGCCCTGGCTGGAGGCGGGGAAACCGGCTTCCATGATGTCCACGCCCAGCACTTCGAGCTGATGGGCGAGGCGCAGTTTTTCCTGCTGGTTCATGGTGGCGCCGGGGGACTGCTCGCCGTCGCGGAGGGTGGTATCAAAGAAATAGACGCGATTGGCCATGATGGATGCTCCTCTTGTGAATTACGCGGACGGGCCGCGTCGGCGGGGGGCCTTGCCGAAAAAAGGTTGAAGGCCGCCCGCGCATGCTGGAAAAATCCCGTTTTTCCCCGCACTCTGAACGCCGACGGCCGCCAACCCTCAAGGCCGACAAGAGAAAGCATCTCCGCCCACTGTTCACCTTTGCGGGAAAAACGGGCGGCAACCGAAGAAAGCGCGGTCTACTCGCCCGAAGACGGTAGAACGCGTAGTAGCGCGCGATTGCGCTTCGGCAACAGATAATAGGTGTAGACGATGCCGCCGAGAATATAGACGGCGCAGATCAGGAAACCGAAGATACGCGGCTGGGAATAGACGAGCGCCAGGGCGAGCATGACGCCCACGAGCACCCGGAAGGGATGCGCGCGGAGGAAGTCGTATTCCTTGAAGGAGAAGTAGCGCACCTTGCTGACCATGAGAATGCCCAGCACAAGGGTGAGCAGGAGGCCCACGTAGGCCACCACGGCGGAAGGTTCCGTGGTGAACATGCGGGCAAAGAACAGGTAGGTCACGGCGGTGCAGCCCGCAGCCGGAATGGGCAGGCCGATGAAGAAGCGCTTGCCCGCCGTGGCGGCGGCCACGTTGAAGCGGGCCAGACGCAGGGCCCCGCACGCGGCGTAGATGAAGGCCACGGCCACGCCGAGGCGGCCGAAGGTTTCCAGCTGCCACTGCCACATGAGCATGGCGGGCGCGAGGCCGAAGGCCACGAGATCGGCCAGGGAATCGTACTGCACGCCGAATTCGCTGGCCGTATGGGTCAGGCGGGCGACCTTGCCGTCAAGACCGTCCATGATGGCGGACATGAAGATGGCGAAGGCGGCATGTTCGATGCGTCCCTGCACGGCCCAGACCATGGACAGGAAGCCGAGAAACATGCTCAGCGAGGTAATCAGGTTGGGCAGCAGATACACGCCCTTGTGAACGGGCTTTGCGGTATCGCCGCGCCTGGGGGGCGTTTCCATGTTCGGTTCCATGAGAAAGCTCCGTAAACGTCACGGGGCGGCGCGCTAGGCGTCGTCCCTCTTTTGCGCTATGATGCTCTGTCCGGCGAAGACCTTCTCGCCGATACACACAGCGGGAAGATAGCCCTCCGGCACATAAAGGTCAACACGCGAGCCGAAGCGGATCATGCCGAAGCGCTGCCCCCGGGACAGGCTGTCGCCCACGGCGGCGCGGCAGATGATGCGGCGGGCGATGAGGCCGGCGATCTGGACGCAGGTCCACGTGTTGCCGTCGGCGTCGCGCAGCAGGCAGGCGCAGCGCTCGTTCTCGCTGCTGGCCTTGTCCACGGCCGCGTTGAGGAATTTTCCGGGCCGGTAGAGCAGCCCTTCCACCGTGCCGGAGACGGGCGCGCGGTTCACGTGAACGCTGAAGACGTTCATGAAGATGCTGATGCAGACGCGCTTTTCGCCGCTCAGGGGGTCGCGGCGCTCCTCGATACGCACGACCTTGCCGTCCGCGGGGCTGACGGCCAGTCCGGGCGCGTGCGGGGTCACGCGTTCGGGGTCCCGGAAGAAATGCAGGGAAAACCAGCACAGGGCCAGCGCCGCCACGGCGGGCACGGCCCAGCCGAGCAGGGCGCAGACAAGGGCGATGAGGGCCAGAAAGCCGATCAGGGGCCAGCCTTCGGGAGTGATGCCGCAAGAGGCTTCGCGCATGGGCGTGTCTCCATATAGAGCAATATTGTGAGTTTGAAACGCTGCGCGTTTCCACCTTTTTCAAAGGTGAAACGCTCTGGAGCAATTTGTGCGGGGCCGGGGCCCCGTGCCGACGAACGCAACCGCGCGGGCCGCCGTCCGCCGGAAGGACGGCACACCATACGGGAAAAAGGGCGCAAGGTCAAAGCTCTCTCCGGCAGGACGCCCTTGTCTCCGGGACGGAGTGCGCCTATAGTAGGGAGAATGAGAACAGCGCCCCGTCCTTTCCTCCTCTCCGGCAAGACGCGCCCCCCGGCGTTCCTTGCGTCCCTCTGTCTTGTCTGCGCCCTGCTCGCGGGCTGCGGCCCCCGGGACATTGGCACGGGCACGGCGGACGCCCCGCCGCAGGAGCGCCCGCCGGTAGCGGAAACCATGCGCTATCCCGTCACGGGCAGCAATGCCGTCCAGCGGCGTCTTTATTATATGAATCGCCCGGCGATCATGGAACAGACGCAGCAATGGCGCATGCTCCAGTATGAAAACGCCATGCGGCGTTCCGTCGGCCTCCAGCCCCTTCAGGAGCTGCCCCCCTCCTCTTCACCTCATATCCCCAGACAGCGCAGCCCCTTCCGTCAGTGACGGCCCGCGCTGCGGGAGGTCCTCATGGATCCCATAACCCATGCCGCCAGCGGCGCCGTTGCCATGCTGGCCCTGCGCCGCCGTCCCCCCCGCGCCGTGCTTGTGGGCGCGCTGGCGGCCGCCGCGCCGGACATCGACATTCTTTTCGGCCACGATCCCCTGACGACGCTGCTCCTGCATCGCGGCATCACGCATGCCCTGCCCGCCGTGCCGCTCTTTGCGCTGCTGCTGGCCCTGCCCGCGCTGCTCCTGCTGCGGGGCGGCCCTTCCGGGCCGCTGCGCCTTTCCTCGTCGGAGCCCGCCCGCTGGAGCTTTCCCGCCGTCTGGTTCTGCATGGCCTGCATGGTGCTCCTGCATATCTGGCTGGACTGCATCACCACCTACGGCACACTGATCTTTCTGCCCTTCTCCGCCGATCGCGTCCGCCTCAACGGCGTGTTCATCATCGATCTGCTGCTGACGCTGCCCCTTCTCCGGGCCGTCTGGCGCTGCCGCGCCTCCCGCCGCCGCAGCTATCAGGAAAAGCTGGCGGCGCTGACCACCGCCCGGCTGGCCCTGCTCTGGGTCTTCTTCTATCCCCTGCTGTGCGTGGGCCTCAACGCCCTGCATACCTCCCGCATCACGGAAACCCTGCGCGCCGACGCCGCCCGCCGGGGGGCCGTTCTGGAACAGGCGACCGTCCTCCCGGACGCCTTCGCGCCCTTCTTCTGGCGCGTCCTCTGGCAGGAACGCCCGCAGGGCGTCCCCCTCCCCGGCGCGGATACCCTGCTCCAGCCTTCCCTGCCCGATACGGGCCCCGTGGTACGCACAGCCGGGCTCGATGCGCTGGGCCGCCTGCGCACGCCCTTCTCCGAACCGCAGCCCGCCATGCCCCGGGCCGCCGCCTCCCTCCTCGCCTCCCGCTCCGTGGAGGCCGCCGCCTTCTTCGACTTCGCCCTGCTCCCCGTGCTGGACGTCCTGCCGGAGGACGATCGCAACGCAATGCTGCCGCCGGAAGCCCGCCAGTGGCGCAGCTACGACCTGCGCTTCGGCTCGTCGCTGGACTTCGTGCGCAAGCTCATGGCCCTGCGCCCCAATGCCGACATTCCCTTCCAGCTCATGCTTGCCGTCGAGCCGGACGCCCAAGGAACGCCCGCGCCCGTCTCCGTGCGCCTGCGCTTCTCCGACAGCCGCCGCGACTCCGGCTGGCGCCTGCCCGCACCCCCGCGCGACGCCCCCCTGCTCCGCCGCCTCGTGGGCCTGCGCTAGACGGCGGGAAGATACAGGCAGGGGAAACAGCGGGGGGAGGGGAGACCCCCTTTTG
>CAJMRA010000202.1 GCA_905215675.1 uncultured bacterium
GGAAACCCCCTTGGCTAGCGCACAAGGGGGTTTCCTTCCCCCCGGGCCCCCCATCCTTCCCCCAACGCGCTTTATTCAGGAGGATAAACAGCCCGGCGGCACAGGCGCTTTCCATCCTTTGCCGTCCCCCGGGACGAGAGCATTTTCAGTTCAAACCATACGGCCTGTCGTTTCGCGGAAAAGGCGCGTTTTTCCGCTCGCCTCGGGCCGGGCGGCGCTGTGCCGCCGTCTCGCGTGGTATCTTTTTTTTAGATAACAGGCCTTAATGCTTGAAGGAGCGCTGACCGGTAAAGACCATGGCCACCTGCGGCGCGGCTTCGTTGCAGGCCATGATGACTTCGGCGTCGCGCAGGGAGCCGCCGGGCTGGGCAATGGCCGTCACGCCCTGGGCGATGGCGGTATCCACGCCGTCGCGGAAGGGGAAGAAGCCGTCGGACACCAGCACGGAGCCGGGCAGGCCGCCGCGGGCTTCGGTCGTGCGGCGGTTGATGTCGTCAAGGGCGGCGCGGGCGTCGGCGTCGGCGGCGGCCTTCTGCTTCAGTTCGTAGAAGGAAAGCTTGTGTTCGCGGAAGGCCAGCGTATCGGCATACTTGGTATAGGCCTTGTGGATGGCCAGCTCCACGCAGCCCACGCGATCCTGTTCGCCGGTGCCGATGGCGACGGTGGCGCCGTCGCGGGCGAAGATGACGGAATTGGAGGTGACGCCCGCTTCCACGGCCCAGGCAAAGCGCAGGTCGGCCATTTCGGCCCTGGTGGGCACGCGGGCGGCCACGGTCAGGCCCTCCTTGGTGGTGGTCTGCGCGGGCAGGAAGTCGGCGTCGGTCAGAATGCGGTTGACAAAGGACTTTTGCACGATGATGCCGCCGTCGGCGAGGCTCTTGATGTCAAGGAAGGCCGAACGGGTCAGTTCGTCGAGACGGCCGAGGCCGGGCAGCTCCATGATCCGCAGATTCTTGCGGCTCTTGAGAATGTCCACGACGCCTTCCTCAAAGGCAGGCGCGGCCACGACCTCGAAGTAATTGGCGGCCACCATTTCCGCGGCTTCGCGGGTGAAGGGACGGTTCGTCACCACCGCGCCGCCGAAGGCCGCGATGCGATCGCACCAGAAGGCGCGGGACAGGGCCTCGCCCACGCCGTCGGCCCAGGCCGCGCCGCAGGGATTATTGTGCTTGAGAATGACGGCCGCGGGACGCTCGGAAAGGTATTGGAGAATGTTGGCTCCGTTGTCCACGTCGGTCAGGTTGGTCTTGCCGGGATGCTTGCCCGCCTGAATCATCTGCTTTTCGGTCAGGGCCGAGACGATGCCCTGTCCCGGGCCGCGCCAGGTCAGGCCGCCGCAGGTGATGCCGCCGCCGCACAGCTCGTAGAGCGCGGCAGGCTGATCCGGGTTTTCGCCGTAGCGCAGTCCCTTGGTCTGCCCGTCCAGCTCCCAGGTACGCTTGCGGTATTCCAGCTTTTCGTCGCCGAGAATGATCGTCATCGTCTCGGGGAAGGCATCCTTTTGCATATTCTTGTACATGTCTTTCAGGTCGGCCATGTGTTCTTTCTCCTCCGGGTGGGCGTTGAGCGCGGCATCGGCGGACAGGACGCCGAAACAGCGCGCAAAGAATAGCCCAAAACGACGCGGACTTCCAGCGCGCCGCTTCGGGGCGCGCAATTGACGCGGGGCGGGCAAATCTCTAAAAATGGTTCGGCTTCGGCACGTCCCGGGCGGGCCGCCGCAAGCGGCGCTCATGCCGCCCGCGCCGGAGTCTTTCGTTCACCCTGTCGGCGTCGCGTCCCCGCGGCGACGAGGAGTTCCCATGGAAAAACTGCTTGCCCGTCTGGCACATCAGCTCGACGCCCTGGATGAAGCCTCGCTCATGGCTCTCTGGAGCAAATACGCGGCGCTGGTCAGCACCTTTGAACCCACCAAGCGCTGGGAGGAAAACGCGCTGATCTTTTCGCTGATTCAGGCCAAGCGCTGGAAAAATCAGCTGTTCAACTACAACTGGTCGCGTCAGTCCCGCCCGGATCACGCCGGTTCGCCCGACGGGCCGGGCCTTGCCCCCTTCTTTTCGCTGGAGCGCCCCCGCGTGGAGGAGGAAAAGCCGGAACCGCCGCAGCCTCCCTGCCGCGTGCTGCCCTTCCGTCCCCGGCTCCGGTCGGAGAGCGCGCCCGTTCCCGAAAAAGAGCCGGAAAAGTAGCGGCCCGCCGGAGATTATTTGACTTGTCCTGCCTTACAGGGTAGGCAAACATAAGGCATAGCGTGCGACGCTCGACGCACGCCCCAAATCTAGAGCCTCCCCGCGCCGGCGGGGCTGGCGGAGCAGGTGAAACAATGGCGAATACGGTCATCATCGGCGCCCAGTGGGGCGATGAGGGCAAGGGCAAGATAGTGGATATGCTGAGCGCGCAGTCTCAGGTGGTTGTGCGCTTTCAGGGTGGCAACAATGCCGGTCACACCATCAAGGTCAACGGCAAGGAAACCATCCTGCATCTGATTCCTTCCGGCATTCTGCATGAGGGCAAGCGCTGCCTGATCGGCAACGGCGTGGTGCTTGATCCCGACGTCTTTCTTGAGGAAGTGGACGCCCTGGCGGCCCAGGGCGTGGACGTTTCCCCCGAACGGCTCGGCATCAGCCCCAAGACCCACCTGATCCTGCCTTACCACAAGACGCTCGACAAGGCCCGGGAAGCCAAACGCGCGGGCAAGAAAATCGGCACGACCGGACGCGGCATCGGCCCCTGCTACGAGGACAAGGCCGCCCGCGTGGGGCTGCGCGCAGGCGATCTGCTCCAGCCCGATCTGGTGCGCGCCAAGGTCCGGCACGCCCTTCAGGAAAAGAATGTGCTGCTGCGCGAACTTTACAAATATGATCCGGTGGACGAGCAGGAAGTCTGCGATCATCTCCTGTCCATCGCCCCGCGCATCACTCCCTATCTGACGGATGTTTCCGCCGCCGTGCAGGAAGCCGACGACAAGGGGCAGAACGTCCTGTTCGAGGGCGCGCAGGGTATCCATCTGGACATCGACCACGGCACCTATCCTTTTGTGACATCCTCCAATACCGTGGCGGGCAACGCCGCCGCCGGGGCGGGCGTGGGCCCGCGCACGCTGAACAGCATCGTCGGCATCGTCAAGGCCTATACCACCCGCGTGGGCTCCGGCCCCTTCCCCTCCGAACTGGAAGACGACACCGGCCGCTACCTGCGCACCAACGGTCACGAATTCGGCGCGACCACCGGTCGCCCGCGCCGTTGCGGCTGGCTGGACGTGGTCATCCTGCGCGAAACCGTGCGCTTGTGCAGCCTGACCGACATCGCCCTGACCAAGCTGGACGTGCTGCAAAATCTGCCGGAACTCAATATTTGCGTGGCCTACGAGCTGGACGGCAAGCGCCTCGACTACCCCCCGCAGGGCGAAGGCGATCTCGCCCGCGTGACGCCCGTCTATGAAACCCTGCCCGGTTTCGTGGAGGATATCTCCGGCTGCAGGTCCATGGAAGAGCTGCCCGAAAACGTCCGCGCCTATGTGCGCCGCATCGAGGAACTCGTGGGCGTGCGCGTGTCCATCGTTTCCGTGGGCGCGGATCGCGAACAGACCATCGTGCGGCAGGCCTAGAGCCTTTTCAGTTTGAAGCGCCTTGCGTTTCAAACCATACGGAACAGGGGAAAGGCCCGCGTCCGGCGGGCCTTTCCTCCGCCTCTTTCCCCTGCTTCCCCTGCGTTCCCTGTTTCCGCGCCGTGCCCCCGTCGCCCCCCACCTTTCCGGGCGCGGCGTCCGTTTTCCCCTTCTCCCTTTCCCGCATGGCGGCTCCCGTGTTCGCATCTCTTGACTCCCCGGATTTCGCGCCGCTGAAAACCCTGCTGCATCGCCTTGCCCAGCAGCCCCCGCAGGTGCTGCTTCTGGAGGGCGGTTCCGAGGCGCAACGGCTGGACATGGCCCGTTACTGGGCCGCCTGCTGCCAGTGTCCGCAGGCCCTGCGCGGCGGCGAACCCTGCCTTGCCTGTCCCGACTGTCTCCAGATTTCCGCCGACGAGCATCTGGATTGTCGTCTTTATGACGGGCGCATCAGCAACAAGGACGACGAGGAAAATCCCGGTCCCGTGCGCGCCCTGTCCATGGACAACCTGCGCCATCTCAAGCAGCTCCTGCGCGACGCCCCCCACGGCGAAGGCCGCCGCGTCATCGTGCTGGCGGGCCTGACCGGCCAGCGCGCCGCCTCGGCCAACGCCTTGCTGAAAGCGCTGGAAGAACCCTCCCCCCATAACGTCTTTGTGCTGCTGGCCCCCCAGCGGGAACAGCTCCTGCCCACGCTCGTTTCCCGTTCCCTCTGTCTGACCCTGCCGTGGCCCGATCCGCTGGCCCGCAACGCCGCCCCCGCCGAATGGGAAGACGCCTTCGGGCTCTTTCTGCAAACCGGTCGCGGCCTGTTCGAGAAATCCTCCGCCCGTAACGCCCTGGATTCCTCCATGGCCCAGCAGCTCGTCCTGTCCTGCCAGAAAGCGCTGGCGCGCGTCCTCTCCGGCGTCGCCGATCCCGCCGCCCCGCTGGATACCGCCCTGTCCTCCCTCCCTACCGCCTCGCTGGCCTCCTGTGTCGCGTGGTGCGATGAGGCCCTCGAAGCCCTGCGGCAGGCCGTGACCCCCGCCCGCGTCATCGAAGCCCTCGCCTGCCGCCTCTACGTCCTGCGCGGCGGCCGTTAGAGCGTTTATAGAGCGCGCTTTATTCAGGAGGATGACGGGGAACGGTAACGCGCGGGACAAGGCCTGCATCGTCGTCCCCCGGCGGCGCGTCATGAGCGTTTCACCTTTGAAAAAGGTGAAACGCTCTAAAATTGCTCATGGATACGGAAACCGCCCTGGGCAATCGGAAGGGGATACCGGGGGAAAGAGTTCGCGAGAAGCATGCGCGCGTGCTTCGGAGTGGAAAGAGGGCCGGAAACAGACATTCGCCGTCTGTTTCCGACCCTCTTTTTGTTTACCTCATTTCCCGCCGGAAGAGCGGCGGCGGACATGCGGCGTTTGTCCTTCTGAAAAAAGCGCGCCGGGGAGGGGATGGGGGGCTTAGGGAAAAATGTTTGCAGGATGAGGCATTGCGTGCGGGAGAGTTTGTACGCAATGCTTCCGCCGGAACGGTGGTCGCCGGAAGAGCGGCAACGGACATGCGGCGTTTGT
>CAJMRA010000203.1 GCA_905215675.1 uncultured bacterium
GGGGGGAAGGAAACCCCCTTGTGCGCTAGCCAAGGGGGTTTCCTTCCCCCCAGAAAAACGATTTAGAGCGTTTCACCTTTTTCAAAGTTGAAACGCTCTAGTCCGCACGACCGCGCATGGCTTCTTCCGCCGTGCTCAGGCACTGAAGCAGAATATCGTCGGCGGGCTGTTCCGCGTCGATGATGGCTATGCGGTGCGGTTCCTCCGCGGCAAGCGCCAGATATCCCTGGCGGATGCGTTCATGAAAATTAAGGCTTTCGCTGTCGAAACGCCCTTCGCTGATGACCGTGCCTTCCCGCCGGTTGCGGATACCCGCGCGTTCCAGCCCCACGGCGACGGGCACATCCAGCAGAAAGGTCAGATCCGGCGTGAGGCCGCCCGTGGCCAGCAGGTTGATCCGGCGCAGGGCGTCGGGGTCGAGACCGCGTCCCGCCCCCTGATAGACGATGGTGGAATCGGTGAAGCGATCGCACAGCACGATGTTGCCCGCTTCCAGCGCGGGGCGGATTTGCGAGTGCACATGCTGGGCGCGATCCGCAAGAAAGAGAAACAGCTCCGCCCGGCTGCTCAATCCGTCGGTACGCGCGTCCAGCAGAATGGGGCGCAGCAGGCGACCGAGGTTGCAGCCGCCCGGCTCGCGCGTCTCCACCACGTCATGACCGCGCAGGCGCAGCGCTTCGGCCAGCAGGGACATGGCGGTGGACTTGCCCGCCCCTTCGATGCCTTCAAAAGAGATGAACATGACGGCCTCACAACAGGGATAGAAGTTCTTCGCGGGGAGCGTGCCGACTTTTGGGCCTGCTCTTTGCCGGAGGCGTGTCCGGCGTGCGCGGCCCCTTGTAGAGCGCCCGGTTGAGCGTCGCCTGATAGGGCGTCCAGCTCCCTTCGGCAATCTGGGCGAACAGGTCCCGGCACTGCGCCATCTTGGCGTCCATATTGTCGGCAAAATGCAGGGCCAGCGCTTCCGCCGTCTGGGGCAGGCGCACCGCGCCGAATTCCGCCGTGCCGTGATGGCTCAGAATCAGGTGGCGCAGATGCCGTTGCAGGCCCTCCTCAAGACCGGATTTCGCAAGAAACGGCGTCAGCATCTCGATGCCGAGTTCCAGATGCCCGATCAGGCGTCCCTCGTCGGTATAGTCGTTGGCAATGCCGCCTGAAAATTCCCGTATCTTGCCGAAATCATGGAACAGCGCTCCGGCCAGCAGCGTCTGGCGATCCAGTTCGGCATACTGATCCGCAAAGCGGCGGCACAGGCGGAAGACGCTCAGGGTATGTTCCAGCAGGCCGCCGGCATAGGCATGATGTACGCCCTTGGCCGCCGGGCAGGTGCGGAAGGCCGCCCGCAGTGCGTCATCCTTGAAGACGGATTGCGTCAGCTTGCGCCAGCCGGGATGCGTGAATTCCTCCCGGACAAGCTCCATGAGCTCTTCCAGCATGTCGTCCAGCGGAAAGGGACTGGACGGCATCAGTTCCGCCGGGTCCACGGCGGCGCTTTCCGCCTCGTCCAGCAGTCGGAGATGTTCGACGGTGAGCTGGATTTGATCCCGGTAGGTGCCCGCCCGGGCCTCGACCAGAACCAGCGCGCCGGTGGGGATGTCCGTAAATTCCGCGCTCAGGGGAGACCATATCTTGGCCTCGACGCTGCCGCCGGCGTCGGCAAGCGTCAGACGCCAGTAGGGACCGTTGCGCGACTGCGCCTGCGCGGCCTGCGTGACGGCGAAAACGCCGCGTACCTCGGCGCCCGGCGTGATGTCTTTGACGGCAATGCCTTTTTCCATATATGCTTCCTCTGTAGCGCCGGAACATGTCGTCCGGCTGTCTTGAGAGAGTTCCTTCTTTCCGGGGTATTGTCAAATGGATGTATTGCTGACCAATGACGACGGCATTCGAGCCCCCGGCCTGCGCGCCCTGTATGCGGCGCTGCGCGAGGCCGGACATACCGTGCATGTGGTTGCGCCCATGCGCCAGCAGTCGGGCGTGGGGCATTCACTGACCGTCTTTGAACCCTTGCGCGCCCAGCGCATCCACGAAAACGATTTCGAGGGACTCGGCCTCTACGGGACGCCGACGGACTGCGTCAAGCTGGCGTTGTCCACGCTTCTGGAGCGCCGTCCCGATCTCGTTGTTTCCGGCATCAACGCGGGCCCCAACGTGGGGCCGGACATCCTGTATTCCGGTACGGTCGGCGCGGCCACCGAAGCCGCCCACGAGGCCCTGCCCAGCCTTGCCGTCTCCTGCGACGTGAATTCCCCGGACGACGACATGCGGGAACAGGCCCGCCACGCCGTCCGCCTTGCGGAGCGCATCGCATGGACGCGCCTTGCGCCGCGCCGCGTGGTCAATCTCAACTATCCGCGCGGGCCGCTTTCGCAGGCCAGGGGCGTGAAAATTTGCGCGCAGACGACGGCCGTCTGGGTCAACGGCTATGAGGAGCGCCGCGATCCGCGCGGGGAACCGTACTGGTGGCTGGGCGGCGAAATTCCACCCCAGACCGTCAACGCCGGTTCCGACAAGGATATGCTCAACCGGGGCTACATCACCATTACGCCCCTGCGCTTTGAATTTACGGATGAAGAAGGCATGCGCGCTCTCGAGGGGATGGATATTTTCTGATTTCGGCCTTTCGGACCTTCGTGCCGCCTTGCGCCGCCCTGCCTCGCGTGTCCGCCCGTCGGGAAAGATCGCCCATGCGGGCGCATCGTTGCGACACATTCCCTTTTTGCACAAAATAGTGTAAGGAAAAGCCGCCGAAAAGCGGTAAACCAAGGTCACTACCAAGGAGAAAATCATGGCCCTGATGAATCCCAAAGACATGTTTGTCGCAGCCTATGACGGGCGCTATGCCATCGGCGCATTCAATGTGAACAATATGGAAATCGTACAGGGCATAATGGAGGCCGCCTCGGAAGAAAAATCCCCTGTCATTCTTCAGGTCTCCGCCGGTGCGCGCAAGTATGCGGGGCAAACCTACCTCATGAAGCTGGTGGAAGCGGCCCTGGCCGAGGACCCCTCGGTGCCCGTGGCCGTGCATCTCGATCACGGCGCCACCTTCGAGCTGTGCCGGGACTGCATCGACGGCGGCTTCACGTCCGTCATGATCGACGGTTCCCATCTGCCCTTTGAAGAAAATATCGCCCTGACAAGGCAGGTCGTGGAATACGCCCATCCGCGCGGCGTCTGGGTCGAGGCGGAACTCGGCAAGCTGGCCGGCGTGGAAGAGCATGTGCAGAATGCCGATCATGTCTATACGGACCCGAAGGAAGCCGTGGAATTCGTGGAGCGCTCCGGCTGCGATTCGCTGGCCGTGGCCATCGGCACCAGTCATGGCGCCTACAAGTTCAAGGGCGAGGCCAAACTGGACTTTGATCGTCTGGAAGCCATCGGCAAGCTGCTGCCCAACTATCCCCTTGTGCTGCACGGCGCATCCAGCGTGCCGCAGGAATTTGTGGAACTCTGCAACAAGTACGGCGGCAACGTGGCCGGCGCCAAGGGCGTTCCCGAAGACATGCTGCGCAAGGCCGCGGGCATGAGCGTCTGCAAGATCAATGTGGATACCGACATTCGCCTTGCCGTCACGGCAAGTATCCGTCAGCACATGGTCGAACATCCCGAAGACTTCGACCCCCGCGCCTATCTGAAACCCGCGCGCGCGGCGGTGAAGGCCATGGTCGCGCACAAGATCCGCAACGTCATGGGGTCTTCCGGCAAGGCATAGAGCGTTTCACCTTTGAAAAAGGTGAAACGCGAGGCGGCGGCACAGCGCCGCCCGGCCCAAAGTGAGCGGAAAAACCGCGCTTTTTCCGCGAAACGGCAGGCCGTATGGTTTGAAACGCGCAGCGTTTCAAACTGAAATTGCTCCAAGGCGTTTTCCGGCATGCATTCGTCGTCGGGGAGGGGGATCGCCGAAACCTTCTCCCCGGCGGCTTCATCAACAAACCGCTCCAGCTGTTCCTTTTTTCGGGCGGAACGCCTTCCGTCGCTCTGCCTGCCCTTCTCTACGTAACCTCTCATTTTCGAGGAGTACGCGCGTATGTCCGTAAAACTGGGGATGAACGGCTTCGGCCGTATCGGTCGTTATCTGCTTCGTCTGCTGGCCGATTCCGAGGATATTGTCATTACCGCCGTCAACGCCCGCGCAGATAACGCCCAGCTGGCGCACCTGTTTAAATATGATTCCGTGCACGGCACGTTTCAGGGCGACGTGGGACACGATGAAAACGGCATCATCGTCAACGGCCGCCATATTGCCGTGACGCGCCGCAAGACCGGCGAATGGGAATGGGGACAGCTCGGCATCGACATCGCCGTGGAAACCACGGGCACGCTCAAGGATCGCGACGCGCTTGCCTGGCATCTCGATCGCGGCGCAAAGAAGGTCGTCATCTCCGCGCCCTGCAAGACCGCCGATGTCAGCATCGTCATGGGCGTCAATACGGACGCCTATGACGGCTCCGTACACAAGATCATTTCCGCGGCTTCCTGTACGACGAACTGCCTTGCGCCCGTGGTGAAGGTATTGCAGGATACCTTCGGCATCCGTCACGGCCTGATGACCACCATCCATTCCTATACCATGAGCCAGCGCATTCTTGACGGCTCGCACAAGGATTTGCGCCGTGCGCGCGCCGGGGGCGTGTCCATGATTCCCACCTCCACCGGAGCCGCCAAGACCATCGGGCTGATCCTGCCCGAGCTGGCCGGAAAGCTCGACGGCATGTCCGTGCGCGTGCCCACGCCCGATATTTCCCTCGTGGACCTGACCTGCGAAGTGGAAAAGCCCTGTGACGCCGCTGCCGTCAACGCCGCGCTCAAGGCCGCCTCTCAGGGCGCCCTCAAGGAAGCGCTCGGCTACTGCGACGAGCCGCTGGTATCCATCGACTTCAAGGGCGATACCCACGGCGGCGTCGTCGACGCCCTTTCCACGCAGGTCATGGACGGCACGATGGTCAAGGTCATCATCTGGTACGATAACGAAGCCGGTTTCACCAACCAGCTTGCCCGCCTCCTGCGCCGCGTCGCTCAGGATTGCTAGAGCGTTTCTGGGGGAGGGGAACCCCTCATCTCTGCTGTCGATGCCCGTAGCTTCCTTCGTCGCAACGGG
>CAJMRA010000204.1 GCA_905215675.1 uncultured bacterium
CGACGAAGGAAGCTACGGGCATCGACAGCAGAGATAAGGGGGTTCCCTTCCCCCCAGAGAACGATTTAGCTCTAAAAGACGTTACGCGGTCTTTTCGTCGTCTTCCGAACTCTCCAGAGGCAGACGCAGGACAAAGCATGCGCCCGTCGTCGAGGGCGTCGCCTCCAGCGTTCCGCCGCGCTTGACGACCAGACCGCGCGCCACGGCAAGGCCCAGCCCGGCGGCCTTGCGTTCGCGGTGCGTCGTAAAGAAGGGTTCAAAAATATGCGGCAGAATATCGGCGGCAATGCCCGGACCGCTGTCTTCCACGGACAGGACATAGACGGACTCGCCGTCTCCGGCGGCTTCGATTTTCGCCGATACGCGCAGCGTGCCGCCGTCCGGCATGGCGTCCAGCGCATTTTCCAGAAGATGCAGCACAACCTGTTCCAGCTCCAGCGGGGAGCCGTGCGGCCGCGGCGCATCGTCCGCCGGAAAATCCGTCATGCAGGTCACGCGCTGCTGCTCCATGCGCCCCTGCAACAATCCCAGCACGCGCCGCACCACCGCGCGCACATCCAGCGGCCCCGTCCGCGGGTCAAGTCCCTTGCCGGCCATGAGCAGCTTGCGGGTAATCTCGCGCACGCGCAGGCTCTGCTTCACGATGACGCGCAGGGCGTCGCGCACTTCTCCCACATCGGGCAGGGCTTCGGCTTCCGGTCCCTCCAGACAGTCGGACACCATGCCCGCCGCCTGCACGATGATATTCAGCGGATTATTGACTTCATGCGCCACGCCTTCGGCAATGCGCCCCAGGCTGCGCCAGCGGGCTTCCTCCGTCAGCCGGGCGGCCCTGCGACGCGCCTCGGCCCTTTCCCGGGATTTGCGGCACTCTTCCAGCACGGACTCCAGCGCCACCGGCTTGCTCAGCCAGTTACGCGCGCCGCGCCGCATGGCCTGCACGGCCTTGTTCATCTCCGTGGCCCCGGAAAGCATGACCACATCCACATCCGCGCAGCGCTCGCGAATGATTTTCAGCAGCGACACGCCGTCCATGCCCGGCAGGCAGACATCAAGGAAGATAATGTCCCAGGGCTCGCCCAGCATGGCCAGAGCCTGCGTCGCATCGCCCGCCACCGCCGCATCCATGCCCCGCAGGTTCAGACGCTGTGCCAGAGGTTCCGCAAAGGCCGCTTCGTCATCGACGATCAATACGCGCATGCCGCTCTCCACAGGCCGACGTCACGGGGAGAAGGGGAACGTCCCGTCGGCGGCGGAACGCCGAGGGAATATTTCCCCTGCCGCGGAGGCATTCCCCTCTCCCGGATCAGTCGGTATCTCGATATCGCAAGGTGTTCCAGAGCGTTTTACCTTTGAAAAAGATACAACGCGAGGCGGCGGCACAGCGCCGCCCGGCCCGAAGTGGGCGGAAAAACGGCGTTTTCCCGCGAAACGGCAGGCCGTATGGTTTGAGACGCGGAGCATTTCAAACTGAAAATGCCCTACTTGTCGTGGTCGGCCAGAATATCCTTTTCCGCCAGGACGTCGCGGGCCGCGTCGAAGTCGCCGCCTTCGGCAAGGGAAACCGCCACCATGGCGTTTTCCAGCTTGTCCCGATAGGCCATGCGGATGCTGCCCAGCAATTCGTCGATGTCCATGGGCTTCTTGAGGAAATTATAGGCCCCCATGCGATAGGCGGTCTGTTCCTCGGCATCGCCGCCGTGCCCGGTAAGGATGATGACCTGCACCTGCGGATTGCTTTTCTTCACGTTGCGCAGCACCTCGAAACCGTCCATGCCGGGCATGCGCAGGTCAAGCACGATAACGTCGGTCGGCTCCTCCACGGCCTTCAGCGCCTGCGGGCCGTCGTAGGCGACGCGGGCGGAAAAACCGCGCATGGCGAGACGCTCGGCCAGCGTGTCCACAAACTGCTTTTCATCATCCACCAGCAAAATCTTGATGTCTTCGTTATTGCCCTTGGTCATGCCGTTCTCCTCTCTTCATTGATCGGCCCGAAGCCGAAAACCCTACTCCTGATCGTCGCGCACGGACAAGAAGAATCTCTGGCCCGTATCGCGCCAGGGCGTCAGTCGCGCCCGCCATCCCGGTTTCAGGGGATCGGACAGCAGCGGACTCCCCGTCATGGCGGACAGCGCCAGATCGCGATTGGCGCCGCCCGTCACCTCGACGATGATGCCTTCCCGCTTGCGCACGATGCCCGCCGCCAGCCGCAGATCCACCTTGCCGCCCACGGAAGCGCACAGGTCGAAGAGTTGCAGCAGCGAGCGCCACACGTCCATGACCGAGGCTTCCGTCCACACGGGTTCGTCGCCGTCCACCCAGTTCATGGTCATCTGAACGGCCCGGGCCCGGCGCGCCGCCATGAGGCAGAACAGGCGCGTCACCCGCGCGAGATCGCAGGGCGCCGGTTCGGCGTCATCCTCACGGACGCCGGCCTGGGCAAGGTATTCCATGCCTTCGGCCAGCTCCGCGCCGTGAATGACCTGCTGCTGGATTTCGCGCATGGCGGCGGCGAGCCTGTCGCCGTGTTCAAGGCCGCCCTTTTCCGCGGCAAGGGCAATCATGTCGGCCGCAAGCCCCGCCGATTCCCGGATCACGGCCAGCACGTTACGCATATCGTGCGTGGCCGAGGCCAGCAGGCGACCCATGCATTGCACGTCCTTCACGAGCGCACCTCCCCGGAAGACAGGGCGGCCGCCGTGATGGCGTCAAGCAGGGTGGCAAAGGCCACGGGCTTGGTCAGGCACATGAACGCGCCCGCCACGGGGTCCTGGCCGTTGTCGTCCACGGCCTGATGGCCGGTCAGCACAATGACCGGCAGTCCGGCATGGGAGGCCTTGACCTTGCGCAGCACTTCCTCGCCGCTGAGTCCGGGCATCATCCAGTCGATGACCATGACCTGCGGCAGTTCCTTTTCCACTTCCGCCAGAGCGCTCAGGCCGTCATAGACCACGCGCACATGATGCCCGCGCAACCCGAGACGTTCGGCAAGAGTTTCCACAAATTCCCTTTCATCGTCTGCCAGAAGAATGTGCAGCGCCATCAGGCTTCGCCTCCCGCGCTTTGAGGGGGCATGTGCGGCAGGGTTATGGTGAAGGTCGTGCCGCGGCCTTCCTCGCTTTCCACATCGATGCTCCCGCCCAGGCGACGCACGATGCCGTAGGTAATGAACATGCCCAGCCCCGTTCCCTTGTCTTTTTTGGTGGAATAGAAAGGCTCGAAAATATGCTTGCGCACTTCTTCGCTCATGCCCTTCCCGTTGTCGCTTACCTGCACCTTCACGCCGCCGGCATCCGTCGCGGCGCAGCGCACCGCAATGGCTCCGCCGTCGGCGACGGCATCAAGCGCGTTGCCCATGAGATTGAGGAAAACCTGCTGCAACTGACCGCGATCCGACACGATGCGCGGCGCGGCGTCGAAGCCCTCGGTCGTGATGCTCACGCCGCGATTCTTGGCACCCCGCTCCATGAAGCCGATGGTTTCCTCCACGATTTCGCCCAGACTCAGTTCCTGCTGATGCGCCTCCATGCGGCGGGAGAAGCCCAGCAGGCGGTGCGTGATGCTGCGTGCCCGCTCCACGGTGCTTTCGATGGATTGCAGCAGGCTGATCAGCTTCTGCTTGTGGGGGAAATCGCCGTCCATGCTCAGGAGGTCCTGCGCCAGCCCGGCCTTTTCGTTAATCACGGCCAGCGGGTTGTTGACTTCATGCGCCACGCCCGCGGCAAGCCGCCCGATGGAGGAAAGCTTCTGATTGTGTTCCATCTGGGCAAAGGCCGCCACCCGCCGTTCGTCGCTGGCTTCAAGACGGCCCACAAGATGCTTCATCAGCAGATGCGAAACAATCACGATGACGGCAATGCCGCCGCACAGCACGATCAGCAGTTCGCTGCGCAGGCTCGTCCACGGACGCAGCAGATCCGTGGCGGGCTTGACGGCCATCAGCGTCAGATCCGTCCCCGAAAGCGTCGTATAGGCGGCGACCAGCCGCGTGCCGTCGGCGTCCACGATATGGCGCACGGTGGTTTCCAGCGAACGCGGCGGAAGGGGAATAGGCAGATTTTCCAGCGTCTTGCCGTAGAATCGGGAATTTGTCTGCAAGACGCCGCGTCCATCGCACAGGAAGGCGTCGGTATCCTGCATGAGCCCCACCGAGGCCACCAGCTCTTCCAGCTGGGCCGTGTCGATGGTGACGCGCAGGGTCCAAGTCCGGCCGTTCTCCTCCATGCGCTGCACGGCGATGACCATATGGGGAATACCGCGCAGACCGAGAAAGACGTCGCTGATATAGCGGCCCTTGACCTGCGTTTCATGCAGCCAGGGCTGCTTGGCGTAATCGGCGTTGAGCAGTTCGTAGGGCCCCACATAGGCCACCTGCCGCCCCTTGTCGTCCACGAGCCCCATATCCACGAATCCCTTGAATTCGCTCTTGAGCGCCATGAACACGCGCGTCAGGGTCGTGCCCGCCGTCAGTTCGTCGAAATTGTAGGCATGCGCGATCAGGCTTACCGTGGACGCCCGTTCGCCGAGAAAGAGCTCCAGCGAGGCCTGCGACTTGCGGACCAGCGCATAAAGGGGATTTTCCATTTCCCGCGCAAGGGTGCTCATGTACTGGGCATGATTGATGCCGGTGAGCAGCAGCAGGGGCATGACCGATACGGCCACCATCAGCCAGGTCATGATGCGCCGCAGGGAACGGTAGCGTTCCGGGGACACTTCGTCGGGCACCTCGAAGGCATGCCCGAACGCATCAAGAAATTTTGTTTTCAGGGAAGCCAGCATAGACGTCTCCTCTGCCGCATACGGCGCGGCGTCGCGGTTCCGTAGTCGCCGTGTCCCGCCGCGCGGCCGTGCGCGCGTCGCGGAACCCCGCCGTCACAGGCTTCTGTGCGGCGCAACGGTTCTTTTCGTGCCTGCCGTCCCTGTTGCCGTCAAGGTAAAAGAGGGGCGGAACGTCCGGCCCTGCCGACGCGCCGTGCCGACACGGGCAGGGCCGGACCCAAGCTAGAGCATTTTTAGTTTGAAACGCTATGCGTTTCAAACCATACGGCCTGTCGTTTCGCGGAAAAAGCGCGGTTTTTCCGCTC
>CAJMRA010000205.1 GCA_905215675.1 uncultured bacterium
GGGGGCGGGCGTGGGGGACCGGCCCCCCGCCGTCGCGCCCGCCCCCGTCTTTCCCTTCCCCCCAGAACACGCCCTAGACGAATTTTTCAAAGCGCTTGGGGCAGCGTTCGCAGGGCGGGGGCGGCGCGTCGTTGCGCACGTCGGCGCGGAAGTCCGCAAAGGGAACCTTGTTCCAGATGGCGGCGGCGTCTTCCCTGTTCACGTTGCCGTAGACATAGGGGTTCGGTTCGGGATGTTCCAGCCCGTCGGGAACATTGACGTAAATGCAGGGCGACACGTCGCCGTCGGCATCCACATAGACGCTTTCATGAACATTTTCGCGGCAGCCGTGCCGGGGGCGGGGCTGCGGCAGGCCGTAGCGGATGCTGCGTCCGTCCCGTTCGGCTTCGGCGGCGATGCCTTCCAGCAGACGGCGGGCGCGATCGATTTTTTCCCGCTCATGCGGGGCAAAGGCAAGGCGCGCATGCGCGGGAAGGACCGGCATGTCCAGCGTGCTGACCACGCAGGAGGGAATATCCAGCGTCCGCATGAGCGCGGGCAGCGCGCGGGCGGCCTCCATCCTGTCGGCCAGCAGCAGATAGGCGATATGCAGGCGCGGCCCCCTGCCGCCGTTCATGCGGATGGCTTCCCGCATGATTTCAAAGGCGTGCAGGACGCGCCCGAAAGGAACGTGGCGGCGGGCGCCGTTGCTCTGCTCGTCGGTGCCGACCAGCGAAAAGGCAAGAATATCCATACCGCTGCGCACGATCGATTCCGCCAGCGGCTCGTCCATGCGCAGGCCGCAGGACGTGCTGGAGACGGCGCAGCCCGCCTTGCGCGCCAGCGCCACAAAATCGAGAAAACGCGGGTGCAGCAGCGGTTCGCCCCAGCCCTGAAGATGGACGCGATCGCTGCGGAGCATGAGCGGCCAGACGGCCGCAAAGGTTCCGGCGTCCATGTGCCGGGCGCGCCAGGTGTCCGCATGCACGGCGCGGGGACAGTACAGGCAGGCCCCGGGGCAGTGCGACGTGACTTCCACCTGAATATGGCGCAGGGGGCGCGCCGTGTTCGTTACCCGATGCCAGAGACGTCGCAGGGGTCCCGGGCCGCGCAGGGCGGGATTGCGCAGGGGATCGTGTGTCATGGTCGTTACATGGTTATATGGTTGCGTGATTCTTTCCTTCCGGGGGGCTCCGGCGCGGCGTCATCGGGCGGCGTGCCGGAAAATGCGGGAGAACCATCCGCCGGAACCGCGGGAGATGGTCCAGTCCGTTTCCAGAAAGGGGAGCCAGGGTTGCGCTCCCCACTTTTTCTTGAAGAAGCGGATACCGTCATGGACGCCGAGTCCCAGATTGCAGCGCCGCTGACCGCGTCGATCGGCTTCGGCCAGCAGCGCCGCCACCAGCGCGTCGGCGGTACCGGGAGGCGCCGTCGGCGCGCGGAAGGCGAACATGTAGAATGCGGTGGCATAGGCCGTGTGATCGCCGACGGCGCAGGCGCACAGCTCGCCGTCGATGATCCGGCGGGCAGAGTAGAGCAGCGTGCCGGGCCCGGCGGCAAGATAGTCCTCGATACGGGCGTAGATGGACTCGGCCTCCAGCGACAGGGCGCGTTCCCCGGGGGCTTCGCACAGGCGGCGCACGGCCTCGTCGCGCAGCCGGGCATGATCCGGCGTCCATGTCCTGTCGATGGTGACGGCAATATCCCGGCGGGCGCGGCGCAGCATGTTGCGCAGTTTGGCGGCAGGCGCGGGCGCGGGCAGCGGCACGGCCCAGCAGGCGTCGCGCGTCGTGACGGCGTTTGCGGGCGCGGCGGCCGGGCGAAAGGGGGCCAGCACGGCGATATGGCGCAGGCCGGGGAGCGCCGCGGCCTCGGCCGCCGCCTGTTCGGCCTCGGCCAGCGCTTCGGGCGCGTAGGGCGGTTCCCTGTCGGGAAAGGCCGCCAGCACCAGCCGATCGGCCAGACGCCAGCCGAGGCAGGGGCCGATTTGCAGGGGGCGCAGGGCCGAGACGCTTTGCACGTAGTGCGGCAGCTGTTCGGGCACGATGGCGCGGGCGGCCATGTCGTCAAGATTCACCATGCCATGCCTCCCGAAGGGTCTATGGGAGCGTCCTTGCGCAGGGCTTCGCGGATGCGGACGCGCAGGGGCGTCCAGCCCTGACGCAGGGGCCGCACGCTGAAACCGTCTTCGGCCAGCATGCCGCGCAGGTTGAGCATATGCGCCGAGCCGACCAGCACGCAGCAGCGCCCCCGCTCCAGATAGGGCCGCATGCGTTCGCGGAACCGCTGGTCCCGTTCGCTGATGACAAGGCCCGTTCTGGTGGGAAATTCCGTGCTTGTGCCCATCATGCCTTCCAGATCGCCCGTCAGGTAGGCTCCGGCATTGGCGCGCAGATAGGCCCCCCACTGCCGGCAGGCGCGGAAGTGGTTGACGGCGCGTTCCGGCGGCACGGATTCCAGCGCGGCGACCTGTTCCCCGATATCCTCCATGGCCAGGACGCGCTTGCCGAGACGATGGGCCACGCGCCATGCCTCGAGATCGACGGAGTACCGCCAGCCCATGCGCTCCAGATAGGCCGTCCAGAGAGAAAAGAAGGCGAACCAGGGCCGCGTGCGGCGCAGATACCAGCGCACGTCGGCCTTGTTTTCATATTCGGCGTTGAGCAGTCGCCAGAGGGGGCCTTCCGGGCCGCGCACGACCCGTTCCAGCGCCCGTATTTCCTCTTCCGTCATGAGATCGAAAAGACAGGTCCCCGGATCGGGCGGCCGTTTGCCGAGACGGCTCACGGCATCGAGACTGTCCTCGTCGAGATGGCCTTCAAAAATGACGGTATCGACCTTCTTGAACAAATGGCGAAAGGCCGTCTCAAAGGAATAGCGGAAGAAATGGGCCGTGCCGCCGATCCATGAGGTTTTGCCGTCCCTGGAGACTTCCCAGAGCATGCGGAACGGCCGCTGGGCGTCGGCATGTTCGAGTTCCAGCCGGACGTCGCCGTTGTCCGCGGCCTGAAGGTGGCGGATGAGGAAGCGCGCGGCGTCGTTGTCCTGTTCTTCCCATGCGGCGCGCTGATAGCGGAGGGCGGGCCTGCCGCCCCACTTGCGCTTGAAGCGGCTGATGCCCTCGTTGACGCCCAGTCCGAGATGCACGAGGCGCTTGCCGCGCTGCCGCGCCCGCGCGAGCATGAAGCCGAACAGCGCGTCCGAGGCGTGCGGCACGTAGTATTCCCGCGAATGCGCGCCGAGCAGATAGGTGTCGAAACGCCCGGGCGCGGCGTCAATGACAAGGCAGGCGGCAAGGCGCTCTCCGTCCCAGGCATTCAGCAGACAGACGTCCGTATCCCCGGCGGTCAGCAGGGCTTCCACCCGGCCGTACAGGGCGCGCACATGCGGCGGCAACGTCGTTTTGCCGAGAAATTCCCCCCAGAGACGGCGATGCGCCGCCGTGAAGACGCGGGCTTCCTCCAGACGCAGGCGCTCGCCGGCCTTGCGCAGGGGGCCGCGCAGCGACACGGGCACGGGCGCGTCGGCGGCGATGACAAGGTAGCGGTCGTTTTCCCGCATGTGCGGCAGCAGCGACGCGGGCAGGCGCGGCGCGACGGCGTCGCAGCTGCGCGCGTTGCAATGGCGCATGGCCGTGCGGACGGCCGCCGCAAAGGCTTGGGCCGAATAGCCCCCCCGCACCGGATAGCCGACGGCCACCAGTCGCCGATCCTGCGGGATCGAGACGAACAGGTAGTCGCCGACCTGAAAGGCCGTGCCTCGGGCGGCCGTGCACATGAGCGGCACGGAATGTTCGGGAATGCGGGCAAGCGTCGTGATCTCCGGCGATACGGGAGCGACGACGGGCGGTAGGGGCGGCATGGCGGTTTTCCTCCTGTCTCTGACCGCGCCAGCATACCAGTCCCGGCCCCGGGGCGCAAAGGGGGCGGGCCGGAGGTTCGTTCGGGAGGGCTCCGTTCCGGCCGCGATGTGCGGGGGCGCTTGCCAAGACGGCGCGGCTGCCTTATGTGTAAAAGGAAAAATTCGTTGTTCCGGCAGTCCGGGACGCGCAAAATTATAACCTGGAAAGGATGTCTCTCTATGGCATTGCCCCTTCCCTTTATGGCCAAGCTGCGCATCATTGCCAAGACGCTGGTTGTTCAGTGCTGCATTTTTGTGGGACTGATTGTTCTGATCTGGGGTCTGCAACGCGGTTATGCCCTGGTGGATCGCACGACGTTTCCCGATCCCGTGCCGGTACCGGCGGAAGCGAGCAAGCTGGATGAAGCCCAGAAGGGCAAGCTGCTGGTTGACGCCATAACCCATCAGATGCGGTATGAACTCGATTCCGTTTTCGGCTGGACGTTCAACGACGTGCTGTTCAACCGTTTTCTGCTGGATAACCGCGCCTATCGGCAGTACGGTGTCTTTCATGCCACCAAGGCGCTGATGGATCTCTATTCCGTCACCATCGCCAAGCTCGGCACCAACGACAAGGAAAGTCCGTTTCTCTATCAGGCGCGCATGAACGGTTTTTCCATTGATCCGCGCAGCTTCATGTTCCCGTCGGCGGAAGGTTCCTATGAAAAGGCCCTGAAGCTGGTGGACAAGTACAAGGCGTCGCTGGATGACGGCACGGGCCGCTTCAATTGCCGCAACGACGACATTCATGCGGCCTTCTCGCTGGTTGTCGGCGAGCATTTGCTGGGCTATGCCATCGGCCTTCTGGAAAATGTTTCCGACGAGCCCTTCTATACGCTGGACAACCACATTTACGAAGTGCAAGGGATCGTGCTGGTTGTGCGCGACTTCATTTCCACACTGGCGCAGCTGTACCCCGAAACCCTGCAAAATACCGACAAGGACCTTGCCGCGGCCATGCGCTATCTGGACGCCATCTGCACCTATGATCCCCTGATTATCACGTCCACGTTCAACTGCGGGGAAGTCATTCTGGCCGACCTGACCTTTGCCAAGGCGCGCCTCGAGGATATCCGCAACAGCATACGCATGTAGAGCGTTTCACCTTTGAAAAAGGTGAAAACGCGAGGCGGCAGCACAGCGCCGC
>CAJMRA010000206.1 GCA_905215675.1 uncultured bacterium
CCCTCCCCCTGAAGCTCAACCATCAACCCATTTCAAAGTTAAAATGCTCTAAAAACATCCCCTGGCAACAGACCCGGCCAGCTTTTCCCAGAGCGTGCGGTAACGCTCCTGGAGCAGCTCCCGCCGAAAAACATCGTCATAGGGCGTCAGGCCGATATGCACGGACAGGGACAGGGCCGGGGCATGCTCCGGGCACAGCGTCACGTCATAGGCGGCGGCTCCGGCGCTGCGCCCCAGCAGACGGGCATGCAGCTCCAGACGGCCGGAAAACGGCGCGGCGCACCAGCGACAGCTCCCCAGCGACAGCAGGAAGGCGTGCGCCCCGAAATCCGCCAGCCGACGCTGATGCAGCGCCGCGGCCTGCGCGGCGGCCTCCAGCGCCATCCAGAAGGGCGTCTCCCCCGACTCCCGCCAGGCCGCAAGACCGGTCGCATCCGCCCGGGAAATGCCGTCCAGCAGGGCGAAGGGACAGGGAGCCTCCCGCACCACGTCCACGGGCGTCATGCCGCCTCCCCCAGCCGCACGACCAGCGCCGCGTTCTGGCCGCCGAAACCGAAACTCTCCAGCACGCCCGCGGCCCCGGGAAACGGACAGGCCGAGCGCACAAAACGCACGTCGTCCCGCAACAGGGGCCACGCGCCGCGCAGCGGCGGCATTTTTCCGGCTTCCCACCCGGCCAGCACACAGGCCAGCTCCAGCGCGCCGCAAGCGGCGGACGTATGCCCCAGCCATGACTTGAGCGCCATGACGGCCGGGCCGCCGCCGAAAACACGCGCCAGCAGGGCCGCCTCCATGGGATCGTTCAGGGGCGTTCCCGTTCCGTGCGCCGCTATCCAATGGATATCTTCCGGCATATGCCCGGCCTGACGCAAGGCCGCGCGTACGGCGGCTTCCGCATACCCTCCCGACGGATCGGGAGCCGTCAGCGAACCGCCGTCGCAGGTCGCGCCGTAGCCCAGAATCTCCGCCAGCACACGCGCGCCGCGCGCCCGCGCCCCCGGCAGGCTTTCCAGCACAAAGGCCGCGCCCCCCTCGCCCGGCGCAAAACCGTCGCCGTTGATCGCAAAGGGACGGGGACCGTCCCCGGCCGTTGCCTCGTCGCGCCGACAGAGGGCGCGCGCCTTGGCATAACCCAGCAGACCGTGCGCCGACAGGCGGGAATCCCCGGCCATGACGAGCATGCGCTCCGCTTCGCCCGCGGCAATGCGGCGAAAGGCCCGCCCGAGGGCCTGCGTCGCCGAAGCGCAGGCGGCATTGACCGTCAGCGCCTCGCCGTGAAGGTCCAGAAGCTGATTCAGGGCCGCGCATGCCGTGTTCGGCAGCCAGCGCAGGAGCCACAGGGCCGCAAGCCCCGGCGCGGCGGCATCGGCAGGCTCTCCGCCCTCGCCGTGCGTCCGCAGCGGCGCGGCCGCAAGCCCCGGCTCTCCCGCCACGTCCAGCGTCGGCCCCAGCGCCGCCACCACCGGCGTTTCCGGCGGCAGGGGCGCGGACGGGGAAAAACCGGCGTCCGCCACGGCCCGCAGGGCCGCCGCAACGGCAAAACGGCCGCCGCGCGACACATAGACGCGACGTCGCCATGCCCGCAGGCGGGCCGCCGCCGCATCCGCGCCGAGCCCGTCCTCCTCCGGCAGGGAAACGGGACACACGGCGTATCCCGGCAGACCGAAGGGGGCCGAAGGGCAAAACGGGGACGGTTGCGCCGCGAAAAATGCGGCGGCATCGGCGCGGCTGTGCCCCGCCGCCGAACAGAGTCCCGCGCCCGTCAGCACGACCCGCGCCATGTCCGGCTCCGGGCAGCCGCCACGTAGGCGGCAATGTCGGCCGCGCACAGCAGGGGCGCGGCCTGCGGCCGCGCCGCCTCCCGCGCCAGCTCCCGACGGCGTTCCTCCGTCAGATGGGGATAGGCCTCCGCCAGGGCGGTTTCCGGCGTCCGGCCTTCGGCGCGGCATTCCGCCAGCAGATAGCGCAGGTCTTTCAGAAATACGACATTTTCCTCCACGGGAATGCCGAAATCCGCATTGAGACGAACCGCAATCTCCAGCAGGTCCACGGACTCGCCGCCGAGGTCGGCCATGATGCGCGTTTCCGGCGCAATAGCCGCCGGATCGCGATCAAAAATATCCGCAATGACGGCCCGCACCTGCGGCCATACGTCCTGTTGCTTCTCCATAGTCCTCTTTTCCTTGTCGCGGGCCGCGCGTCAGGAGCCCGCCTTGCGGGACGACAGGCCGCCGTCCAGCGGCACGACGGCCGCATTGATCACGGCGGCATCCGCCGACGTCAGCCAGCACAGGGCCCGCACGACTTCCGAAACATCCGGCAGGTTTCCCGAGGGCATGGCCCGCCGGGCCTCCCTGCCGTGCGCCTCAAGAAACGCCCGCCCCCGCCCCAGCTCCAGCCAGGGCAGGCGGGCGGCGCAGGCCGTGACGCCCTTGCCCGCAAGCTCGATGCCGACGCCCCGGAACAGGGCCTCTCCGGCCGCTTTGGCGGCGGCGTACAGGCTCTGTCCCGGCGCGGGGCGTTCCGTCGCCGCCGAGGAAACGAACACGCAGCGCCCGAAACGCCTCCCCAGCATGGCGCGCGTCACGGCGCGCAGGGTACGCGCCCGATCCGCCATGTCCTCGGCGGCCCAGCGTTCCAGATCGTCCGGCGCGGCGCCCGCCAGCAGAACTTCCCGCCGCGAATGCCGCAAGTCCACAAAATGCGCCGGATACGCGCCGCAGACGGCCCGGCAGCGCTCCGGCAGTCCTTCCGGCGTCATGTCCGGCGCGGGCGGCAGCACGGGCAGCCCCTCCGCCATGCAGGCGGCGCGCCCCTGCTCGCTGCGACAGTCCGAGCAGGTCTGCGCGCCCTCCGCCCGCAGGGCCGCGGCCAGCAGCCGCCCCAGTTCGCAGCCGCCGCCGCTCAGCAGTACCGGCCCCCTGAACGTCAGCCGCATACGGGCGCTACTTCCAGAGATTGCGATACTTGACGGCAATACCGTCGGAACGTTCCACAATCTTGTCGGCCAGCGCGTCCACGTCCTCGTAATTGACGGTGCCCAGCTCGCGCGCCAGCAGGAAACTCAACAGATCGTCGCGTTCCGTAAAGACCCAGCAGACCGAATACACCGAACCCACGTTGGGCCGTTCGGGAAATTCCGATCGCGTGCTGACCAGTACGCGCATCTTGCGCTCGTTGGCCTCCACGAGCCGGAACAGATTGCTCTGGTTGAAGCGTTCCTTGAGGCGCATGCCGAGACGGGCCCCGATGCTGTCTGTCCCTTCCAGTTCCACGTTGATGGGCGTCACCAGCGCATCGCTCTTGACCGGCTTGTCCGGCACGGCCGCCGGACGTCCGGCTTCCGCCGCGCACACGGGCGCGGCAAGGCTCGCCAGCAGGGCGACAAGAGCGGCAACACGCAGTATTTTCATGGCAACTCCTCCTTATGTCGCAAAAAATCGGAAACGGCGTTCAGCCTAAATGACTTCGCCCCAAAAGCCAAGAAGCCCCCGCTGGACAGACGCGCGTCTTCCCTTTACGCTGGCGGGCATGCGCAACGGGGCGGCTTTCGCCCTCCATCAGAAAAGGAATCCTCATGCAACGTACGCTCATCGTCGATGCGCTGGCCTCCGCGCAGCCTCAGGCATCCCTGACCGTCTGCGGCTGGATACGTACCCGGCGCGACGCCAAAGGCTTCTGTTTTGTGGAACTCAACGACGGCTCCTGCCTTGCAAACCTGCAATGCATCGTGGACGAGGGCACGCCCGCCCACGACGCGCTCGGCGACGCCTCCACCGGCGCATCCGTCGCCATTTCCGGCGAGCTGGTGCCCTCGCCCGGCAAAGGGCAGGCGTGGGAACTGCGCGCCGCCGAAGCGCGCGTCTTCGGACTCGCCGATCCCGAAAGCTTCCCCCTCCAGAAAAAACGCCACTCCGACGAATTCCTGCGTACCATCGCCCACCTGCGCGCCCGTACCAACAAGTACGGCGCGGCCTTCCGGCTGCGCGGCGAAGCGGCGCGGGCCGTCCACGACTTCTTTCATCAGCGCCGCTTTACCTGGGTGCATACGCCCATTCTGACCGGCTCCGACTGCGAAGGCGCCGGAGAAATGTTCCGCGTCACAACCCTGCCCCCCGGCGCAACCAACACGGCCGACGACTTTTTCGGCCGTCCGGCGCATCTGACCGTCTCCGGCCAGCTGGAAGCCGAAGCCCTGGCCCTGGGTCTGGGCCGCGTCTATACCTTCGGCCCCACCTTCCGCGCCGAAAACTCCAATACGCCGCGCCATGCCGCCGAATTCTGGATGATCGAACCGGAAATGGCCTTCGCCGATCTGGAAGATATCATGGAACTCGGCGAAAGCCTGACGCGCCATGTGCTGGATCACGTCCTCACGCACTGCGAAGCCGATATACGGCTCTTCGACGCCTTTGTGGACAAGGGCCTGCATCAGCGCCTGCTGGACATGCTCGCGCAGCCCTTTGCCCGCGTATCCTACGCCGAGGCCGTTTCCATCCTGCAAAACTCCGGCAAAAAATTTGCCTATCCCGTGGCCTTCGGTACCGACCTGCAAACGGAACACGAGCGCCACCTTGCCGAGGAACATTTCAAGCGCCCGGTCTTCGTCTACGACTATCCCAAAGAAATCAAGGCGTTCTACATGAAAGCCAACGACGACGGCCGCACCGTTGCCGCCACGGACATGCTGGTTCCGCGCATCGGCGAACTCATCGGCGGCTCGCAGCGTGAAGACGACCTGCAAAAATTGACGGCCCGCATCGAGGAACTGGGACAAAAACCCGAAGATTACTGGTGGTATCTGGACCTGCGCCGTTTCGGCAGCGTCCCCCACGCCGGTTTCGGCCTCGGCTTCGAACGCCTCCTCATGCTGCTGACGGGCATCGCCAATATCCGCGACGTGCTCCCCTTCCCCCGCACCCCCGGCAGTCTGGAATTTTAGGCTCAGGACTCGTTACGCTTTGTCTTGAGGGGGAAGGAACCCCTTTTGCTCGCGGCAAAA
>CAJMRA010000207.1 GCA_905215675.1 uncultured bacterium
GGGGGGAAGGAAACACCCTTGTGCGCTAGCCAAGGGGGTTTCCTTCCCCCCAGAAAAACGATTTAGTGTTAACACGCCCTAAAGGAAAAAAAGTCCGGGAGGCGGAACCCGTATGCCCCGCCTCCCGGCCACGCGCCTGCGCTAGACCTGCATGCGCAAGGGGAAAGTAAAGCCTATGGCGCTGCAGGGACAGCTGGTGCGGCAGTTGGCGCAATGCCAGCACTCGTCCCCGTGCATGACTTCGGGACGCTCCATATCCTGCCAGGGGCGCAGCTCCAGCACATAGCCGGGGCAGTCGTCCACGCAGGTGCCGCACGCCTTGCAGTGACCGCAATGGAAGCAGCGGGCGGCCTCGCGCATGGCCTGTTCCGCGGTAAGCCCCTCGTTGAGTTCGGCAAAGGGCTTGGCGCAGCTGCTGACGGCCTCGACTTCCATGGGCGCGTCCTCATACTGATCGATGCCGTAAATGTCGGCGAACTGCACCACATAGGGGGCCGTATCGCTGCCCATGGCATCGCACGCCTCGATCATGTTGTCGTCATTGAGCACGTACACGCGCGAGCTTTCGCCGGTAAGATAGGCGTGCGCGGCAAAGGCGGCGCGGCGGCCGTCGCCCACGGCGCGGGCGATGGACGCGGGACCGGCGGACACGTCGCCGGCGGCAAAGATGCCTTCGCGGCTGGTGCGCTGGAAGGCGTCGGCCTTGATCCAGCGGCGGGGGCTCAGTTCCAGACCCGCGGCGTTGTCGCCCAGGAAGTCCAGATCGGTCTTCATGCCCACGGCAAAAATGACGGTGTCGCACTCAAGCGTCTTTTCGCCGCCGGGCACGGGTTCCAGCACGGGCTTGCCCTTTTCGTCGAAGCGGCAGGAGGCCACTTCGAAGAAGTCCACGCCCTTCACGGCGTCGCCGTCCACGCGCACCGCGGACATGGTGCAGGAATTGTGAATGATCACGCCTTCCTTGGCGGCAAGCTGCAAATCTTCCTCGGGGGCGCGCATTTCACCGGCCTTTTCCAGGCAGATGACATGCACGCTTTCCGCGCCCAGACGGCGGGCGGTAAAGGCGCAGTCGAAGGCTACGCCGCCGCCGCCCATGACGACGACCTTCCTGCCCACGGCGGCGGTGTGGCCGAGAGCGGCGGCGCGCAGGAACTGCACGGCCTTGACGGCATGTTCCGCGCCGGGAACGGGCAGACTGTTTTCAGCGGGCACGCCGGTGGCCACGATGACGGCGTCGGCACGCGAGCGGATTTCCTCAAAGGTGATGTCGCGACCCACGCGGGTATTGACGCGGGCGCGCACGCCCGCCTGCAGCACCATGCCCACTTCCCGATCGACGATGTCGCGGGGCAGACGGAAGTTCGGCACGCCGTAGCGCGGCACGCCGCCCAGCACGGGCTCGGCTTCGTACACAGTCACATCGTGGCCCAGCAACGCCAGGAAATAGGCAGAAGTCAGACCGGCGGGACCGCCGCCGATGACGGAAACCTTCTTGCCCGTGGCGGGACGACGATGGAAGACGACCTTTTCCTGTTCGGCAAAGGTGGCCGCGGCGCGCTCCAGCGCGCGGGTATTGACGCAACCATCCTTATGATTACGATTGCACGCACCCATGCAGAAATGCGGGCAGACGCGACCGGTGATGCCGGGGAAGGGATTCTTGGCGCGCAGGTAGCGCAGGGCTTCGGTAAACTCGCCCTTTTCCACCAGCGACTGCATCTTCTGGATGGAGTTGCCGGCAGGGCAGGACGCTTCGCACGGAGAGGTGCGGAACTGTTCTTTCAGGGACGCGCCCAGAACCACGGGGCGCGTAATTTCACGACTATATCTCGGCGGCATGACTGATTCTCCTTGCTATGCGACTTGCGTATGACCGCCTAAAGCAGCGGCGCCTTGCCCCACTGGAAGCGCGGAAGGCCGTTTTCGCCGCGAACAAGCAGCAGCGGCCTGGCCATTTCGGGGTTCAGTTCGGGATAGTCGCGCAGCTTGTAGACGCAACGTCCGGTTTCCTTGCGTTCCATGGTGGCCTGAATGGCCAGCTCGCACACGGCAAGGATGTCCCGCGATTCATGGCAGCGCATGAGTTCGCGGTAGTTGCCGGCCTGCAGGAGCGGCGCCTTGGAAGACAGGAAGCGGATCTTTTCCAGAGCGCGTTCCATGCCCGCCATGGAGCGACGGAAGCCCATGTAGTAGTTCATGACGTTGCGGGTGGCCTGCTCCAGTTCCTGATAGCTCACGCCGCCGTCGCTGGAGAGCGGCGCAAACACGTCGGCCTTGACCGTGGCGGCCAGATCGTCGTTGACGGCGCCCGCGGCGCTCATGCCCGCGGCCCGCATGCCCGCCTGACGACCGGCTTCATAGCCGCCGCACATGGCCCCGGAGCAGTACAGGAAAATACTGCCGCAGAAGAGGTTGGGCACGGTGCTTTCAAAGGTATCGTTGACGGCGATGGTGCCGCCGAAGATCAGTTCGCCGATTTCCACTTCCAGCAGCTTGTGCTGGAAGTCGGTGCCCGTGCATTCGGCCCAGTCGCCGAAGGTGGCCTTGTCGCCGGGCATGAGCACATACTGGAGTTCCTGCACCACATGTTCGTCCACGTGACGCATATCCATGTAGAAGGGCGGGCCGGAGCCCTCCATCTGTTCCTGGAAGGTGCCCTGAATCTGGTTGTTGCGGACGCCGTTTTCCATCATGGGATCGTATTTGCCCATGAAGCGTTCGCCCAGCGCGTTGATTTCATGCGCGCCGGAGCTGTTGATGCCGTTCATGCCGGGGCAGCCGTAGCCCTTGGGCAGCATGGTGGCGCGCTGATAGGTGTCCAGCTCGGTCACGGCCGCGCCGCAGTCGTAGCCCAGCACCACGCCCGCGCTGGTATTGTAAGGATACATCCACACGTTGTAGGCGTTGTGCGTGGAGTTGTCGGTGCCGCGCGTGGCCGAGCGCCCCTGCGCGGAAACCACGGTCTTGGCGCGGATGATGTAGAATTCGCCGGTGCGCACATGCCAGCCCAGAGCGCCGCAGGCCTTGCCGCCGTCGGTCAGAATCTTCACGGCCATCACATGGTCGAGCACATTGACGCCGCTCTTGCGCACAATGCGCGCCATCACGCGCTTGATGGTCATGCCGTTGGCGATATGCACCCACCAGCGGCCCGGCTGGCCGAAGCCCTGCGTGCGCAGATAAGTACCGTCGTCCTTCTTGCTGAACTGCACGCCCTCGGCGCTCAGAATATCAAGAAAGTGCTTCATGTGGGCGTACCAGCCGTTCTTCAGCATGGCGGGCGACCAGCCGTTGAGCGGTTTGGCATAGAACTTGACGAGATCTTCCACGGAATCGTGGGCCTCGCCCGGCTCGTCCAGCACGGCCATGTAGTGGTCGTTGCCGCCGCCGATGCAGCCGGAGCTTTCCAGCTTGCCCTTGTCCATGAGCAGGACGTCCAGGCCCTGATCGCGCGCGCCCAGCGCCGCGCCACAGCCCGAAGCCCCGGAACCGATCACCAGCACGTCGGTCTCGATCAACGTGCCGAGGGGGTGTTTGCTTGTCTTCATACGTACCTCGCAAAAAATGCGGACAGACATTCGGTCTTCGGCGCGCCGTGGGCAATCCGCGAAGGGGGAGCGCGCCGCTTGTGAATAAAAAATCATGCAAAGTAGCTGTATTGTCAAATCAATAAAAAAAAATTATTGTTTGATTTAATCAAACACATGGGAGACAGGTCATGCTCGAGGAACTCAACGGCGACTTTCTGCAGTGGCTGCGCGGCTTCTACTACGTGGCCAAAACCGGCAGCATCCGCAAGGCGGCCGAGTTCATGCACCGCAATCCCTCCACCATCAGCTACCAGATCCGGGCGCTGGAACAGGAGCTGAACACGGTGCTTTTCGATCGCTACAAGAAGACCCTGCGCATCACGCCCGAAGGCAAGAAGCTGCTCTCCTGGACCATCACCACCTTTGAAACCCTGCAAAGCATGCGTTCCGCCGTGGGCACGCAGGGCGAAAGTCTCCAGGGGCAGGCCCGCATGGCCTCCACCCTGCCCTTTGCCGCTCTCGGCACGCCCGTCATAGCCTCCTTTCTGAAAGAGTACCCGAACGTCGATCTGCAAATCATCCGCGCCCTGCCTTCCGACGTGGAAACCGCCGTCCGCGAGGCGCGCGTGGACTTCGGCCTGACCGGGCTGCCCCGCCTCCCCGACGATCTGCATATGGACGTGCTTTTCAAATCGCGTCCGCTGCTGGTTGTCCACCGCGATCATCCCTGGTACATCCCGCCGGTTCCCACGCTGGAGGACCTGCAAAAACTGCCGTTCATCTCCTTTCTGCCCCGGCAGGAATTCCAGAACCGCGATCCCTTCTTCGGCGAGGGCGCCGCCGCGCTCGCCTACCGCCGGAACACGGTTCTGAAAGTCAATAATTTCCATCTGATCCTGCGCTTCGTACTGCAAAACGTCGGCGTCGCTGTCCTCGACGAACTCAGCCTCAAGGCTTCCGTCTTCGGCGCGGACTGGAGCCCCCTTACGTCCTACCCCCTCGATCACCTGCTGCCGAACATGCTGTACGGCATCGTCCTGCGCCGCCGCAAACTCCTCAGCCCGCAGGCCCGTACCCTTCTGGAACGCCTGCGCGAACATTTCATCGGGCTTCAGCTCCCCGCCGATATCACCGGAAAATCAGAGGAGTAACCTCCCCCGGCGCACGCAAAAAAAGCCGCCCCGGGGAAGAGCGGCTTTCGGGACCCGCGCGACGCCGGACGGCGTCGCTCAGGCCGGAGGAGGTGAAGGCGGGTCGAAGGACCCATTATAAGGAAGGCAATGGAAAAAGCCCGCTAGAGCAATTTCAGTTTGAAACGCTGCGCGTTTCAAACCATACGGCCTGTCG
>CAJMRA010000208.1 GCA_905215675.1 uncultured bacterium
TCATGACGGCACAATAACATATTTTTTTTACATCTCAAAGTTGAATTGCTCTAGTCCGCGCCGAGAACGGTCAGCGGTCCGTGTCGTCGCCAGCGGCGCAGGAGCTTTTCCACGGCGTCCCGTCCGTAAACCACGTGCGATTCCAGCGGCAGGGCGTGCCGCCGGGCCGCCGCGTACAGGGGGGCGAGCGCCTCCTCGACTTCTTCCCGGCCCTGTCGGCGCACATAGTCCACAAATTCGGCCATGCTTCCTGCCGGGGCCAGCTGATCGACTTCTCCGTAATGGGCGAGATCGATGCCCGCGTCATAGATGACCCGGAGCTGTCCGCCTTCGCGGCAGGCGCGCGCGATCAGCGCTTCGGCATCCCGCAGGGGTTTGTCCCGACCTGTCAGGCAGCAGATCATGCCAGCGCCTTGGCCAGAAACACCAGAAGAAGACCGCATACGATAACCACGATGTCCTGTCGTCTGCTCTTGGAAATTTTGCTCCACATGAGGTTTCTCCCTATGGTTTCCCTACTTCAGGAAGGTCAGTACCACAATCAGCGCAAGGGCGGCCTTGACGGACGCTACGCAGAAGCCGATGAACGCGCCGGAAAAGCCCGCGGCCCTGATATCCCTGAGATGGGTGGTCAGGCCGATGCTGGAAAAGCCCAGAAGGAAGCACCAGTTCATGAAGTGTCCGGCCATCCTGGCTTCGGGCTTGCTCAGAAAACCGAAGGTGTTCAGCAGGACGACGGCAATGAAGCCGAGGACAAAGACCGGGAACTTGTCGATGATGATCCGCATCTTGCTGGTATTGGCCAGCTGGGATTGCACCCCGGCATCCTCGGCCGCCACCATGATGGCCAGCATCAGCACGACGAGCGGCAGGCAGATGACGCGCCCGATATTGTAGACGCCCGCCACGACGCCCGCGTCATTGCTGAAGGCAAAGCCCGCGGCCAGTACCTGCGCTGAATTGACGATGCCCACGCCCGCAAATGCGCCGAACTGGTTGGCGCTGAGGTCGAACCAGCGACCGATGAAGGGGAAGACAAAGAGCGCCAGCAGGCCGAACATGAGGACCACGGCGATGGTATAGGCGATGTCTTCGTTTTTGGCTCGCACCGCGGGCGCAATGGCCACGCAGGCCGAAACGCCGCAGATGGACAGACCGGCGGCCAGACAGGCCCCCAGCGACGGAGACATGCCGAGACGGCGCGAGAGCCACATCAGAATGATGGCGGAGCTGAACAGGAAGACGGCGATAATGATGATGGCTTCGGAACCGGTCTTGACGAGCCCTGCAAAGGAATACTTGCAGCCCATGACGACAATACCGGTCTTGGTAAGCGTTGTGGAGAACTTGAGACCGTCCTTGAAAAGGGGATGAATCCCGACGGTATTGCAGATGATCATTCCAATAATGATGGCAATGATGAAATCGCTGAGGTTAAGAGACTTCATAAAGGGATGAAGTCCGATAAGTTTCGGCGTAATGAACCATGAAAAGACGGCTACGGATGTTAAAAGAAGAATGCCAGGCAATGGAGAAAGAATTTTCTGGACGAAGGATGCTTCCTGGGTCTGGCTCATGAGGCCTCCTTGTGTTGTATCCTGCATGACATGCAGGATGTTTCTTCCATGGGGATCGCATAGCACAGGAAAAAATTTATTGAAATAAAAAAGATAGTTGTAAAACAACACTATGGAAAAACGGCACAAGAGAGGCGAGCGGATTTTTTATGCGGCCCGTGTGGTGACATGATGGACAATACGTTCCCTTATCGGGGGAAAACAGTATGGTTTATATTATAATATATTGAAATATAATGTTTTCTTTTTATTTTATCCGGAATGTTGCCTTGTGAAGCCGGGGACAGTGTTTTGATAGTTATTCCTGATAGTTGACGAAACAATCGCGTCGTCGGTCCGCATGTTCTATTTTTTTTTTGATGGAAGCGCCGCGCGTGCGGGCCGGGGATGATGCGGTTCGGGAGCCTCCCGTTGCGTTGCGGCGGGGGGCTCCCTGTTTTTCGCACGGCGGCAGTCCCGGTTCGAGGAGTGCGGAAAACCCGCGTTTTCCCGCGAGACGACAGGTCGTATGGTTTGAAACGCTGTGCGTTGCAAACGGAACATGCTCTTATCGGGCAAGAAGTTGCAACTATCGGCAATGGCCCTGCGGCGGCGTCGGCGTATGCTGGCTTCATGCACGGTCGGAGTAGCGGGGAGGCCTTCGGGAGAGTCTGCGCCGGTCCCCGGAACCTTCAACAAACAAGGGAGAATCGTCCATGCGCGAGATGCAGACAAACGAAACGGCAGGCATGTCCCGTCGCGGCGTCCTGCGGGCGGCGGCTGTTCTGGCGGCCGCGTCTCTTCTGGCGGGGGGCATGACCGGGGCGGGAGCGGCTGCGGAAAGCCGCGCGGTGACGTTCGACGGCAAGACCTCGCTTGATGTGCCGCTGCTGACGCGGAAGCGCACGCTGGGGCGGGGCAAGTACAGCATGGAGGTCTCTGCCATCGGTTTCGGCGTCATGGGGGCGACGTACAATCGCGGCGTCGCGCCCGACAGGCGCACGGTCATCAACGTCATGCGACAGGCTGCGGAACACGGCGTCACCCTGTTTGACACCGCGCAGATATACGGTCCCTTCACCAATGAGGAACTGGCCGGGGAAGCGCTGGCTCCGTATCGGAACAGGGTCGCCGTCACGACCAAATTCGGTCACAGCATCGTCAACGGCGTTTATCAGACCGGCAAGCTGGACAGCAGACCGGAAAATATTCGCAAGGTGGCGGAAGCCTCCCTGAAACGGCTGCGCGTCGACGCCATCGAACTCTTCTATCAGCATCGTTTCGATCCTGATGTGCCCATTGAGGATGTGGCCGGAACCGTGGGAGACCTTATTCGCGAAGGCAAGGTGAAGCGTTTCGGATTGTGCGAAGTGGGGCCGGAAACGCTCCGGCGGGCCCATGCCGAACAGCCCGTCACCGCCCTGCAAAGCGAATATCATCTGATGTGGCGCGAGCCGGAAGGGCTTTTCCCCGTCCTTGAAGAACTCGGTATCGGCTTTGTGCCTTACAGTCCGCTCAATCGTGGCCTTCTCGGCGGAGACATGACGGCATATACCCGTTTTGATTCCGGTAACGACAACCGCAACACGCTGCCCCGCTTTGCGCCGGAAGCCCTGAGCCGGAACCTTCGCTTTATGGAAGTCCTGCACCGTTTCGGCCGTCCCCGCGGCATCACCGGCGCGCAGGCGGCGCTGGGCTGGCTCCTGCAAAAGGCGGACTGGATTGTGCCCATTCCCGGCACGACAAAGCTGTCGCATCTGGAAGAGAATATCCGGGCCGTCGATCTGGCGGTGGAGCCGGGGGAATGGGCCCGGCTTGAGGAGGAGCTTGCCGGAGTCCCTGTTGCGGGAGAGCAGTATCCGGCGGATCAGCAGAAGCAGGTGAGAAAAAGCTAGAGTGTTTTGCCTTAGAGCGTTTCACCTTTGAAAAAGGTGAAAACGCGAGGCGGCGGCACAGCGCCGCCCGGCCCAAAGTGAGCGGAAAAACCGCGTTTTTTCCGCGAAACGACAGGCCGTATGGTTTGAAACGCGCGGCGTTTCAAACTGAAAATGCTCTAAGCCGGAAAGATCGCATTCTCCGGCGCGGACGGCGCGGCATGGAGAGCGGAAAAGGGGAATACGATGAAACAGGAAATGATGCGGGCCGGCGTACTGGTCGGGCCGCGACGTATCGAGATCAGGCGGACGCCGGTTCCTCCCATGGCGCCGGGCATGCTGAAAATCAGGGTTGCGGCCTGCGGCGTCTGCGGCAGCGACGTTCACATGTGGAAGGCCGGAAAGGGCTGGAACCCGGACCCCCCGGCGGAGTTCTGGATGGGGCACGAGTTTTGCGGCGAAGTGGTTGATGCCGGAGACAGCGGGTTCCGGCCCGGCGAGCGGGTGACATTCTGGGCCAATCTCTATTGCGGCGTCTGCGACATGTGCCGGACGGGCAGGGAACAGCTTTGCCGGGAAGTGAACGGCGTCCGGTACACGGGCTTTGTCTGCAACGGCGGCTATGCGGAATATTTTGTCGGCAGGGCGGGGAATGCCTGGCGGCTCCCGGAAACGGTGTCGGACATTGCCGCCGGACTGATCGATCCGCTCATGGTCGCCTATCATGCCGTCCGTCGTTCCGGACTCAAGCTGCATGACAGGGTGCTGGTGGTGGGAAGCGGCATCATTGCGCAGCTTGTGGGCGGTCTGGCGAAAAGGGCGGGGGCGTCTCTGCTGGCCATGTCCAGAATTGATGATCGCCAGACAGGCAAGGCGCGGGAGATAGGCGACTTTGATCTGTATCTGGACGGCAACGATCCCCGGCGCGCCGCGCGGATGCGGGAAGCGTCGTCCGGCGGCTTCGACGTGGTTTTCGAGGCCGTCGGATCAGGGGAGGCGCTGGAGGCCTGTCTGGACGGGGTCAGACCCGGCGGGGAAATCGTGCTGATCGGCAATTCCATGACCCCCACGATTCCCTTTGCCCTGAATCGCGCCGTCCTGCATGAAGTGCGCCTGACCGGAAGCGTTTCCTGTACCCGGGCGGAATTTGGGGAGACCATTGATCTCATTGCCCGGGGAACGCTTGATGTGGAACGATACGTCACGGATATTCTGCCGCTCGAACAGCTGCAACAGGCCTTTGAGCGGCAGACTTCCCCCACGGGAACAGTACTGAAGACCGTCATTCGTCCCTGATGCCCGCGCCCCGGGATGAAAAAACGCCGATAGAGCGTTTCAACTTTGAAAAAGGTGAAAACGCGAGGCGGCGGCACAGCGCCGCCCGGCCCAAAGTG
>CAJMRA010000209.1 GCA_905215675.1 uncultured bacterium
GTAAAAAGGTGAAAACGCTCTAAAAAAATTTTCGGGGGAGAGAGGGGGAGTTTGAGGGGGAGAGGGAGAACCCTTTTCCAAAAGGGTTTCCCTCTCCCCCTCAATTCTTCCTTTTCCCCTTCGCCTCAGGCGCGAAGGGCGCGGAGGCTGTTGGCGATGACGAGGAGGGTTGCGCCGACGTCGGCGAAGACGGCCATCCACATGGTGCCGAGGCCCATGAAGGTAAGGGCGAGGAAGACGGCCTTGACGCCGAGGGCAAGGGAGATGTTTTGGACAAGGATGGTATGGACGGCGCGCGAGAGGCGGATGAAGCGGGGGATTTTGCGCAGATCGTCATCCATGAGGGCCACGTCGGCGGTTTCCATGGCGGCGTCGGTGCCTGCGGCGGCCATGGCGAAGCCGATGTCGGCGCGGGCGAGGGCCGGGGCGTCGTTGATGCCGTCGCCGACCATGCCCACGGGACCCTGTGCGCCCAGTTTCTCGACGGCATGGAGCTTGTCGCCGGGGAGGAGTTCGGCGCGCACGTCGTCCATGCCCGCCTGCCGGGCTATGGCGCGGGCGGCATGGGCGTTGTCGCCGGTCAGCATGACGGTTCTGATGCCGAGGGACCTGAGGTCGTTCAGGGCGGCGACGCTGCTTTCCTTGATGGTATCGGCCACGGCCAGCAGGGCGTGGACGCCGTGGTCGTTCATGAGCAGGGCGACGCTTTCGCCCCGGCTTTCCAGCTCGCGGATACGGGCTTCCGTTTCCGCGGGGATGGGGGCGATGCTTTCGGCCATGCGGCGATTGCCGAGGGCCCAGCGCTGCCCGTCCATCACGCCGCTGACGCCCTGTCCGGGATGGGCTGTGAAGTCCGTGACGTGGGCGGGGGAGATGCCGTCAAGGGCGGCCTGCCGGGCGATGGCGTCGGAGACGGGATGATCGGAACGGGAGGCCAGACCGGCGGCCAGGGAGCGCAGACGGGGATCGTCGCTCAGGGGCAGGAAATCCGTTTGCCGGGGTTTGCCGTGGGTGATGGTGCCGGTCTTGTCCAGCGCGAGGGAGCGCAGACGGCGACCCTGCTCGAGGAACAGGCCGCCCTTGACGAGAATGCCCTGCCGCGCGGCGGCGGCCATGCCGCTGACGATGGTCACGGGCGTGGAGATGACGAGGGCGCAGGGGCAGCCGATGACGAGCAGGACCAGAGCGGTATAGAGCCAGTCGAGCCAGACGCCGTTGAAGACCAGCGGCGGGACGACGGCGGTCAGCAGGGCGGCGGCGAAGATGGCGGGCGTATAGTAGCGGGCGAAGCTGTCGACAAAGCGCTGCGTGGGCGCGCGGCTTGCCTGGGCGTCTTCCACGGCGCGGATGATGCGGGCTATGGTGGAGTCGTCGGCAAGCGCGCCGGAGGTGTATTCAAGCTCGCCGGACTGGTTGATGGAACCGGCATAGAGGGGATCGCCGGGGTCCTTGGAGACGGGCATGCTTTCGCCGGTGATGGGGGACTGATCCACGGCGGAATGGCCGTCGATCACCTGCCCGTCGAGGGCGATGCGCTCGCCGGGGCGCACGCGGATGCGACTGCCCACGGGCACGTCGTGAATGGGCACGCTTTCCCAGCGGCCGTTCCGTTCCACGGTGGCGGTTTCCGGGGCAAGGTTCATGAGGGTGCGTATGGCGTCGCGGGCGCGTTCGAGGGATTTTGCCTCGATGGCTTCGGAGAGATTGAACAGCACCATGACCATGGCGGCTTCGGGATAGTGCCCGATGAGGAGCGCGCCGGTAACGGCTACGGACATGAGGGCGTTCATGTTCAGATTGCCGTTGCTGACGGCAATCCAGCCTTTCTTGTAGGTGCCGAGTCCGCCCAGAACCACGGAGAGCAGGGCGAGCAGGGCGGAAAGCCAGAGCGCGCCGTTTTCCAGTTCCGGGGGGAAGACGCGCCAGCTTCCGCAGAGTTCCACGACTTCGGAGGCGGCGGCAAACAGGGCGGCGATGCCCAGTTTGCGCCAGGGGATGACGGTCGTCGGCGCGGTTGCGGCGGAGGGCGCGGCGTCCAGCGCTTCGGGAGCCATGTCGATGGCGCGCAGGGCTTCTTCGATGGGTTCCGGGCCGGGCAGCGAATGGCGCACCACAAGGACGCGCTGCATGAGATGAAATTCCAGTTCCTCGACGCCCGGCATGCCGTCGAGCTTCTTGCGGATGAGGGCTTCTTCGGCGGGGCAGTCCATGTTCATGATGCGATAGACGGCGCGGGTGGCGGAAGCCTCGCCGAAGGCGCGGGGATCGAGGGGCGGCGCGTCGTCATGGTCGTGGGCGTGTCCGCAGGCGCAGCCTTCGTGGGCGTGGGCGGTATGGATGTGTTCGGCGTGCGTGTGTCCGGGGTGGCAGGGACTGTCGGCGGCATGATGGCGGCCGCACAGGGGGCACAGGGCTGTGGCTGTACACATGGGCAGTTTCTCCATCTGTCTGGAATGGTTCGGGAGGGCCTTTTTCTGTTTTTGTAGAGTATGAAGTAACTTTAAGGTCAAGTTTTTTTGTCGGAAAAAGTGAATTTTTTGACGGCGGGAGCAGCAAACCGTGGCATATCGTTTACTTTTCGGTGTGAGGCGAGTATAAGGATAGAACGTTTTTCCTCTGAAAAAGGAAAAACGCGAGGCGGCCGCGCCGCGCCGCCCGGCCCGAAGTGAGCGGAAAACCGTGCTTTTTCCGCGAAACGACAGGCCGCAGGGTTTGAAACTTCACGCGTTTCAAACCAGGAATGCTCCAGAACGTTTTTCCTTGTCGCCCCCTCCATGGGCGCGGCGCAAGGCACGCTTTGTCGCAATGCTGCACTCGTTCTTTTCCTCCCGCTTCTATACCTTCACCATCGTCGGATCGGTGGCCTTTGCCGTGGCGGCCGTCCTGCTGATGGGCTTTCTGCACGGCAAGGTTCAACAGACGTTTCTGGATTCCATGCGGGCGCACACCTTTCAGGGCATGGCCATGATCTGCCGGGTCGGCGGCAGTACGGTGAACAATCATCTGTCCCTGATCAGTCAGGAAATGCAGGAGCTGGCCGCGGCGCACGGGGCGCGCCTGCGGGAAGCGTCGCAGGAGCGGCGCAGCCTGCTGCTGTCCCGTCTGGAGCTGCATTCCGCGGATGCGGAAGCGTTCTTTTTTCAGGATGAAAAGTGCTATTGCCTTGACGGTGAAGGCTTTTCTCCCGACGGGGCTTCCGCCGCGCTGGATGCGGTGTGGAGCGGCCGCATGGCGTTCCTCGGGCCGTATTTCGATACGGCGGGCAGGTTCCGGCTTTGTGCGCTTGCGCCCTGTTTTTCCGGCGACGCGGTGATCGGCGTGCTGGGCGTGCGGCTGGACGGCTATACCGTCAGTCGCTGGATTCGCCACCTTTCGCTGCCGGGAGCGGTTGGCTTTACCTATGTCTTTGACCGCAACGGTTTTCCCTTGGCCGCGGCCACGGAGGAGGGGGAAGGCAGGATTCGGGCCTTTCATGAGGCGAAGGCGCAGGGCCGGATTGCCGAAGGGCCGGAGGAACTGCGCATCATCCGGGCCGCCATTTTGCACAACGATGTGAGCAAGGGCGGGCATACCCTGGAGGAAGGAGATATCCACCTTGCCTACCGCACGCTTGAGCATGCGCCCTGGGTCTTTTTTGTCGGCTTTGAAGAGCAGACGTTGAGCAGGCAGATATCCAGAACGGCGGAAAAGGCCCTGCAGGGTTCCATCAAGTATCTGGTGCTGCTGGTGGGGGCCATTCTGATTATTGTGGGGCTGACGTTGTTTGACGCCTTGCGCAACCGGCGTCTGAGCGTGCTGCTTGCCGAACAGAATGCGACCATTTCCCGGCAGTCGGACGATTTGCTGGCATCGGAAAAGATGTTTCGCTACACCCTGACGCAGTGCAGCACGCAGGTTATCGACTATGACGTGTCGTCCCGCATGCTGACGTTTTACAGCGGCAATCAGAAGGACGTGCTTCGTGTGCCGGAGGGCGAGGACTGGGGACCGCTGCTGTTGCGCGGCAAGGATATTTCCGCGGAAGCCATGGCCGAGATTCGGGCGCTGGTGCATGACGTGATTGCCGGTTCCGCGCGCGAATCCTGCGACTTTCGCCTGCGCGACAAGGCCAGCGGCAAGGAACAGTGGCATCGGCTGTCCCTGTCCGGCGTGGGCGGGGGAGGAAGCGGCGTTCCCCGGCGGCTGATCGGCATCATCGAAGACATTTCCGAGGCCAAGGAAGCGGAATATGATCTGCTGACGCGCCTGTACACCCGCAAGACGGCCGAGGAAATGATCCGTCATCAGCTGGCTTCCCGGCCCGCGCGCCAGCCGTATGCCTTTTTGCTGCTGGATGTGGATCGCTTCAAGAGCGTCAACGACACGTTCGGCCATCCCATAGGCGACAAGGTGCTGGAGGAGACGGCGGAGCTGCTGCGGGCCACGTTCCGGGACGAGGACATTCTCGGGCGGCTGGGCGGCGACGAATTCTGCGTCTATCTTGCCGGCGAGCATCTGGAAAAGTCCCGTCTGGAAAGCGCGCTGACCTCGCTGCACAGGCGGGCGCATGACATTCTGAAAGGTCCCGCGGGCGAGAGTCCGTCGGTGAGTTTCAGTTGCGGCGCTGTTCTCTGTCGGTCGCAACACAGTTTTGAGGACCTCTACCTGCTTGCGGACGAAGCCCTGTACCGCGTCAAGGAAGGCGGCCGCGACAATTTCGAGATTGTCGTCTGGGACGGCGCGGAGCAGGAGGGCTGACGGCTGCCCTGAAATTGCTCTACATCGTTTTTCTGGGGGGAAGGAAACCCCCTTGGCTAGCGCACAAGGGGGTTTC
>CAJMRA010000210.1 GCA_905215675.1 uncultured bacterium
TTGAAACGCTGCGCGTTTCAAACCATACGGCCTGTCGTTTCGCGGAAAAAACGCATTTTTCCCGCGCACTTCCGGCCGGGCGGCGCTGTGCCGCCGCATCGCATTCTTCCTTTTTCAAAGGCAAAACGCTCTAGAAGCGCAGGATGCGCTCGGTATTGGCGCGAAGGAAATTGACGTTGGATTTGAGACTGTCGCCTGCGGCGTTGCGTCCTTCAAGCACCAGCCCGTCGAGGAATTCCCGGCCGCGGGCCCGGGCCTCGTCCAGGTCCTTGCCCCAGACGATGGCCAGCGCCAGATTGGGGTCGAATTCCGTCGGGATTTCGTAGGGCTCGTCGGTGGGCACATGGGTCAGCACGGTCAGCCAGGGCTGTTCCTGCCAGCTGAAGCGCTCGATGCGGCCGACCCACGGGGTGAAGCGATTGTCGGGGTCTTCGGCGATGAGGCGGTATTCGATGCCCACGCCGTCAAAGGCGATGGCTTCCTGACCGTAGCCCAGCGGCTGGCCCAGACCTGTGCGGATCTGTTCGGCGATGAGGTCCACGTCGCCCTTGTTGTTGACGGTGGAGATCCGGGCGGAAACGCCGTTCTCCACCTGAATGCGGGTGTTCACTTCCATGAGGAAGGGATCGCCGTTGCGGGTGACGATCCATTCCCACGTGCCCACGTTGTCATAGCCGACCTTGCGGGCCATGGTCAGCGAATAGTGCACGATGTCCACAAGCACCTTTTCGGCGTTGAAGCTGTAGCTGATGTTGTGGGGCGCGAAACCGGGCGCCACTTCGATGCGCTTTTGCAGGCCCGTGGACTGGATGGAGCAGTTGCGCGTGCCGAAATGCACCGGATGCTGGCCGGAACGGTCGGAAACAATCTGCACTTCAAGGTGATTGAAGTCGGTGATGCGCTGCTCGATGAGCACGCCCTCGTCCTTGAACTGGCGCAGGGCGTAATTGCGGATGCGGCGGTATACCGAACGGAACATGTCGATGTCGTAGACTTCCTCGATACCCATGCCGCCGCCGCCCGCCGAGGCCTTGACCAGCACCAGCGGCCGCTTGATGCCCTGCTGTTCCTGAAATTCAAAAACGCTGCGCGCGATGCGCTCGGCTTCCACCTCGTCGTAAATGGGACGGTCGGAACCCGGCACCGTGGGGACGTCGAGGCTGCGGGCCAGACGCTTGGTATTGATCTTGTCCCCCAGCTCGCGGATGATTTTCCACGAGGGGCCGATAAAAATCATCTTGCGATCGCGCTTGGTCACGCGACGGGCAAAGCGGAAATCCTCGGCAAAGAAGCCGTAGCCGGGATGGACGGCCGTGCATTCCGCCGTATCCGCCACGGCCATGAGTTCGTTGGCGTCGTGGTAGGACGAGACGCGATACAGGCTTTTTTCGCCGCCGTGTTCGCGGGCGTGGCGGACATGGCCGGAGGCGGCGTCTTCCGCCGTATAGACGGCGCAGAAGGGCAGGCCCAGCTTGGCGCAGGCCCGCATGATACGAATGGCGATTTCGCCGCGGTTCGCTACCAGGACCTTGTGCTGATCCAGCGGCAGCTTGTAGAGGTCTTGCAATGTGCTCATAGGTCTCCTGCCGACGGCGCGGATGAACTGCGGGCCGATGCTTGAGAACCGCGCCGCGCCGGGCTATAGTGCGCGGGGCGGTTTTGCCCCACGACAAAAGGCCTCCGCCGCGACAGGCACGCCGGAGGGCGAAGGAAAGCGAGTTTTTCAGGAGGCATTCTGATGCAAAATTTCCCAGAAGTCCAGCTTGCCGTTGACGCGCTGAAGCGCCGTTTCGGCGCGGAGAGCGGTTTTGCAAACGGGGACGAACCCATAGGTCTGATTCTCGGCACCGGGCTCTCCGGCGTCGGCGCGGCTCTCGAGGATGTCATACGCGTCCGCTGGGAAGATTTGCCCGGCTTCGGCAGATCCACCGTGCAAGGCCATGCCGGGAGTTTCGCCCTCGGCCGTCTGGGCCCCCGGCGGCGTCTCGTGCTGGCGCAGGAGGGCCGCCGTCATCTTTATGAGGGCGCAAGCCCCGCCGAAGTCTGCATGGGCGTGCGCGTCATGGCCGGGCTGGGCGTGCGCCGCCTGATCGTCACCAACGCGTCGGGGGCCGTCAATCCCCAGTTCGACGCGGGCGGCCTGCTCTGCATGACCGATCAGATCAACGCCACGGGCCGTTCCCCGCTCACGGGCCCCAACGACGACGCCCGGGGGCCGCGCTTCCCCGACATGAGCGCCCCCTTTGACGCCGAACTGCGCGATCTGGCTCTTGAATGCGCCCGTAGGGAAGGCATCCGGCTTGAGCGCGGCGTCTATATCGGCGTGACCGGTCCCCAGCTGGAAACCCCGGCCGAAACCCGCATGTACCGGCAGTGGGGCGCGGACGCCGTGGGCATGAGCACCGTGCTGGAAGTCATCGCCGCGCGCCATCTCGGCGTGCGCGTGCTGGGGCTTTCCTGCATGACCAACAAGAATCTGCCGGACTGCATGGCTCCGGCCACCATTGAGGAAATCGTCGCCACCGCCGAAAAAAGCGGCGTCGCGCTGGGCCGCCTCCTGACGGCGGTGGTGACAAGCATGTAAAAAACGGCTATCCTTGCCGCCTTCCGAACAGCAATCCGCCCCGTGGACACAGGGCAATTTCTTTTACAAGGTCAGAGAGGATGCAGCAGAACAATCACCTTCGCAACGTGGCGATCATCGCTCACGTCGACCACGGCAAAACCACTCTTGTGGATGGTCTTTTCAAGCAGGCGGGCGTCTTCCGGGACGATCAGCAGGTGGACGACCGCGTCATGGACAGCATGGATCTGGAACGTGAACGCGGCATCACCATTGCGGCCAAGAACTGCGCCGTCAACTGGAAAGGCGTAAAAATCAACATCATCGACACCCCCGGCCACGCCGATTTCGGCGGCGAGGTGGAACGCTCCCTGTCCATGGCCAGCGGCGCCATCCTGCTGGTGGACTCCTCCGAAGGCCCCCTGCCCCAGACCCGCTTCGTGCTGCGCAAGACCCTTGAGGCCGGTCTGCCCGTGGTGGTCGTCATCAACAAGATCGACCGCAAGGACGCCCGCCCCGACGAGGTTCTCAACGAAATTTACGATCTGTTCATCGATCTGGGCGCGACCGACGAACAGCTGGAATTCCCCGTGCTCTATGCCATCGGCCGCGACGGCGTTGCCATGCGCCATCTCGAGGACGAGCGCAAGGACTTCACGCCGCTTTTTGAAACCATCATCGAAAAGATTCCCGGTCCCGCCTATGATCCCGACGAACCTTTCCAGATGCTGGTGGCCGACCTCGACTATTCCGATTATCTCGGTCGTCTGGCCGTGGGGCGTATCATGCACGGCAAGGTGTACGCCAAGGAAGCCCTTGCCTGCATCGGCGAAGACGGCGAACCCCGCCCCCTGCGCGCCACCAAGTTGCAGGTCTATGACGGCCTGCAACTGACGGAAGTGGAAGAAGCCGAGCCCGGCGACATCGTTGTGCTTGCCGGTATTGAGGACGTGACCATCGGCGACACCATCTGCACGCGCGAAGCCCCGGCCGCCCTGCCGCGCATCCGCGTGGACGAACCCACCGTGGCCATGCGCTTCGGCATCAATACCTCTCCCCTTGCCGGACGCGAGGGCAAGCTCGTGCAGAGCCGCGCCATCCGCGATCGTCTGGTCAAGGAATGCCTGCGCAACGTGGCCGTGCGTCTGGAAGACACCGCGGACAAGGATGCCTTCCTCGTCAAGGGACGCGGCGAATTCCAGATGGCCATTCTTATTGAAACCATGCGCCGCGAAGGTTTTGAACTGTCCGTCGGCCGCCCCGAAGTCATCCTCAAGAAGGATGAAAACGGTAAAACCCTTGAACCCATCGAGCATCTCTACGTGGATTGCGACGAAGTGTTCATGGGCGTTGTGACCGACAAGCTCAATCAGCGCAAGGGCCGCATGCTCAACTGCATCAACAACGGCACCGGCCGCGTGCGCCTTGAATTCTCCGTGCCCTCGCGCGGCCTTATCGGCTATCGCGACGAGTTCCTGACCGATACCAAGGGCACCGGCATCATGAACTCCTATCTCGAAGGCTATGAAGAATGGCGCGGCGACTTCCCCACCCGCTATTCGGGCTCCATCGTGGCCGACCGCCCCGGCAATGCCGTGGCCTATGCCCTCTTCAACCTTGAACCGCGCGGCGTCCTCTTCGTCGAACCCGGCGATCCCGTCTATGAAGGCATGATCGTCGGCGAACACAACCGTGACAACGATATCGACGTCAACGCCACCAAGGAAAAGAAACTCACCAACCTGCGCGCCGCAGGCAAGGATGAAAACGTCATCCTGACCCCGGTCAAGAAGATGACCCTCGAACACGCCCTCCACTTCGTCCGCGAGGATGAACTCGTGGAAGTCACTCCCCTTTCCATCCGCCTGCGCAAGGTCGAACTCTCGGCCCAGAAGCGCTATCAGATGGCCGGAGCCAAGAAGAAAGGATAAGAAAGAACGGTTCTTCGTTATTTCCATGATACGAAAGGCCGCCCGTCTTCCGACGGGCGGCCTTTTCCGTTCTTTTGTCGTCTTGCGACGCCCCGTATTTTTTCAGAAAGCCGACGGCGGCGGTAATGGGTATGACGTTTTTCCCCACGCATGCTGCCGGGGGACGGTTGCCGCAGGGAAAGCGGCGGCGCAGCCGTTCTGCCTCATCCTCCTGAAAAAAGCGCGTTTGGGGAAGGGGCGGGGGTTTGGGGGAGGGGGGGCAAATTGTCAAACGAAAGTTGACACAAAGAACACCCCATCTTCCTTCATTTTT
>CAJMRA010000211.1 GCA_905215675.1 uncultured bacterium
AAGTAAACAGCATAGACTATATCTTGAAGCCGATTAAGTCGGAAGAATTGAAAACCATTCTAATCGATACCGAAGAATCTCCGGGCGTTGTCGCCGCAGGTGAGCCAGAGGCGTTCGGGGTCGGCGTTGCGGGCTTCGGCCATATGGCGGACGGTAAAGACGGTGTAGGCGGATTCGTTGCGGGTGCCGCGCCAGGGCACGGGGGAGAGATAGGGGGCGTCGGTTTCGAGGAGCAGGCGGTCGTCGGGGATGAGGGCGACGGCCTCGCGCAGGGCGCTGTTGGCGGGATAGCTGACGGGCCCGGGAATGGAAATGTGCCAGCCGTTGCGCAGGATGCGGTGGGCAAGGTCCGGGCCGCCGCCGAAGCAGTGCCAGAGCAGGGGGTACTCCTGAAAATGGCGGGATTCCAGCATCATGAGGCATTCCTTTTCGGCGTCGCGGCAGTGGATGACCACGGGGAGGGACAGTTCCCGCGCCAGATCGAGCTGGGCGGCAAAGGCTTCGTACTGGAGTTCGCGCGGGCAGTCGTCCCAGTGGAAATCAAGGCCGATTTCTCCGACGGCCCGGAGGCGCGGTTCTCCCGCGCGGGCGGCCCGGACGGCGTCGAGGGCCTCCGGGGTGCAGCGCTGTCCGTCGCAGGGATGGATGCCGAGGATGAAAAAGACGCCGGGATGGGCATCAAAGAGATGCCGCCGTTCCTCGAAGGCAAGCGGATCAAGAAAGACATTGCCGATATGGGAAACGCCCGCGGCGGCGGCCCGTTCAATGACGGCGTCGCGATCCGCGTCGAATTCCTCGCCGTCAAGATGGGCGTGACTGTCCACGCCGCCGGACGGCAGGGGACAGGAAAGCGGATCAATGCGCGGCGTTTTCTTTTTGGACATGTGACGGACTCCTGAAAAACTGCTTTTACCCACTGCGCATGGCAGTATAAGAATCCACCCGATTTTGCAACGTGGCGCGCATGCGCGGACGAAGGGAGCGCCCCGGGGGGGCGGGCGGGACGGGGTGACTTGACATTCTTTCGTCAGTGGGGTAGGGGAGTCCGTTCAAAGATTTATTCGGCCCGGTTGCCGAAGCCCGGCGGGATTTCCCCGGCGGGAGACATCATTGGAGGAACCAATGCCTACGATTAACCAGCTTATCCGCATTGAGCGGAAGGCGGTGGTGAAGCGCAAGAAGACCCCGGCCCTGCAGGCCTGCCCGCAGCGTCGCGGCGTGTGCACCCGCGTGTACACCACGACCCCGAAGAAGCCTAACTCGGCTCTGCGTAAGGTCGCCCGTGTGCGTCTGACCAACGGTATCGAAGTGACGGCCTACATTCCCGGCGAAGGTCACAACCTGCAGGAACACTCCGTGGTGCTGATCCGCGGCGGTCGTGTAAAGGACTTGCCCGGCGTTCGTTACCACATCGTGCGCGGCACGCTCGACACGTCCGGCGTGTCCGATCGTCGCAAGAGCCGTTCCAAGTACGGCGCCAAGCGTCCCAAGTAGGTTTGCTGCGCGGTATGCGCGCAAGCCTGAGCAGGGATGCCTGCAAGGGCGTTGCTCCGTGTGCGGGGCGACGCCGGGAGGTCTTTTGCGGCCTCCGCCCGGCGCAAGCCGGAATTTTTCACAGCAAGCACGGCGTACGCCATGCAACGCACCCAGGCCGACCTTGCGCGCCGGGGCGCTGCGGGGCTGGTGACGCCGCAAACAGAGATTCTCAAGGAGAACGTCATGCCCCGTAAAGGTCCTGTGCCCAAGAGGGAAGTGCTGCCCGATCCGCTTTACAACAGCCGTCTGGTGACCAAGTTCGTGAACCGTCTCATGTATGACGGCAAGAAAGGCGCGGCCGAAAAGATTTTCTACAGCTCGCTGGCGAGCCTTGCCGAGAAGACGGGTGAAGACCCCATGCGCGCCTTCGAGAAGGCCCTCGACAATGTGAAACCCCATCTGGAAGTGAAGGCCCGCCGCGTGGGCGGCGCCACCTATCAGGTGCCCATGGAAGTGCGCCCCGATCGTCAGGTGTCCCTTTCCATCCGCTGGCTGATCAACTATGCGCGTTCGCGCGGCGAGAAGGGCATGACGTCCAAGCTCTCCGCCGAACTGCTGGACGCCTACAACGGCCGCGGCGGCGCGGTGAAGAAGCGTGAAGACACGCACCGCATGGCGGAAGCCAACAAGGCCTTTGCCCATTACCGCTGGTAAGCACGCCCTTTCATTGAGGATGGCCGCGCCCGCAAGGGCGCGGCGTCCGTTCGTACCCGCCCTCAGCTTCCGATTGGAGGAATAGCCCGTGTCCCGCACCGTTGCAGTAGACAAACAGCGCAATATCGGCATCATGGCTCACATTGACGCCGGCAAGACCACCACCACCGAACGCATCCTTTTCTATACCGGCGTTTCGCACAAGATCGGCGAAACCCACGACGGCGAATCCACCATGGACTGGATGGAGCAGGAACAGGAGCGCGGCATCACCATCACGTCGGCCGCGACCACCTGCTTCTGGAAAGACTGCCGCATCAACATCATCGACACTCCCGGACACGTGGACTTCACCATCGAAGTGGAACGTTCGCTGCGCGTGCTTGACGGCGCGGTGTGCGTGTTTGACGCCGTGGCCGGCGTGGAACCCCAGTCCGAAACCGTGTGGCGTCAGGCCGACCGCTATCACGTGCCCCGTATCTGCTTCGTGAACAAGATGGACCGCATCGGCGCGAACTTCTTCCGCTGCGTGAGCATGATTCACGAACGTCTGGGCGCCAAGGCCGTGCCGTTGCAGCTGCCCATCGGCGCTGAAGACAAATTTGAAGGCGTGGTCGATCTCGTGCGCGGCCATGCCATCCGCTTTGACAAGAGCACCAAGGGCGCCGAATTTTCCGTGGAGGACGTGCCCGCCGACATGCAGGCCCTCTTTGACGAAAAGCGTCACGAGCTGATGGAAGCCGTGGCCGAAGAGGACGAGGCCCTGCTCGACAAGTACCTGAGCGGCGAAAGCCTGACCGAAGAGGAAATCGTTTCCTGCATCCGCAAGGCCACCATCGCTCGCAACATCGTGCCTGTTCTCTGCGGTTCCGCGTTCCGCAACATGGGCGTGCAGCCCCTGCTGGACGCCGTGGTGGACTACCTGCCCTCTCCGGTGGACATTCCGCCCATGCAGGGCCACGATCCGCACGACGAGGAAAAGATCATCGAATGCCACTGCGACGACAAGGAACCCCTTGCCGGTCTGGTGTTCAAGCTCTTCTCCGACCCCTTCATCGGGCATCTTTCCTTCTTCCGCATCTATTCCGGCTGCCTTGAGTCCGGCACCAGCGTCTACAACGCCAATACCGGCAAGAAGGAGCGCATCGGCCGCATCCTGAAGATGCACGCCAACAAGCGCGAAGACATCAAGTGGGCGGGCGCCGGTGACATCGTGGCTCTCGTGGGCCTCAAGAACGCTTCCACGGGCGACACCCTCTGCGACGAAAAGCGCGAAGTCATTCTCGAATCGCTGAACATTCCCGAGCCGGTCATCGAAGTGGCCATCGAGCCCAAGACCAAGGCCGACCGCGACGCCCTGTCCGCCGCCCTCAACAAGCTGGCCAAGGAAGACCCCTCCTTCCGCGTCAAGGGCGACGAGGAAACCAACCAGACGTTGATCGCCGGTATGGGCGAACTGCACCTTGAAATCATCGTTGACCGCCTCACCCGCGAATTCAACGTGAACGCCAACGTGGGCAAGCCCCAGGTGGCCTACCGCGAAACCATCTCCAAGCCCGCCAAGGTGGACATGAAGCACGCCAAGCAGTCCGGCGGTCGCGGCCAGTATGGTCACGTGGTCATCGAGGTGGAACCGAATCCGGGCAAGGGCTACGAATTCGTCAACTCCATCACCGGCGGCGTCATTCCCAAGGAATACATCCCCGCTGTGGACAAGGGTATTCAGGACGCCATGAAGTCCGGCGTCATGGCCGGTTTCCCCTGCGTGGACATCAAGGTCAATCTGGTGTTCGGTTCCTACCATGAAGTGGACTCCTCCGAACAGGCCTTCTACGTGGCGGGCTCCATGGCCATCAAGGAAGCCATGCGTCAGGCCGCGCCCGTGCTGCTCGAGCCCATCATGGATGTGGAAGTGGTGACGCCCGAAGAATACCTCGGCGACGTCATGGGCGACCTCAACGGCCGCCGCGGCCGCGTCCAGAGCATGGAAGCCCGCGCCGGCGGCGCCCAGAGCGTCCGCGCGCAGGTGCCTCTGGCCTCCATGTTCGGCTATGCGACCGACCTCCGCTCCCGCACGCAGGGCCGCGCCACCTTCACCATGCAGTTCGATCACTACGAACGCGTGCCGCAGGCCATTGCCGACGAAATCCAGAAGAGCAAGAGCTAGAGCGTTTCACCTTTGAAAAAGGTGAAACGCGAGGCGGCGGCATAGCGCCGCCCGGCCTGAAGCGAGCCGGAAAAACAGCGCTTTTTCCGCGAAACGACAGGCCGTATGGTTTGAAATGCGAAGCATTTCAAACTGAAAATGCTCTAGCGTTCGTATGCCTGCCTGATTGTTTCCCGGGGGGAGCGAACCTCCCCCGAATCCCTTCTTTTCCGGCGTGCCATATCCGGCTTCCGGGAGCGGGGGAACAGACGCAATCGGGCGTTGAAAGACGTTTTTGCTTTCCTGAAAGGGACGTTGCCGCGGCAATGTCCCTTTCTTTTTTGGGGCGGGCTGCTTTTTCCGGGACGTTTTTCCGGCTGCTGCTGTATTGTTTTCCGGGGGGAAGGGAAACCCCTCTGCTC
>CAJMRA010000212.1 GCA_905215675.1 uncultured bacterium
GCTTTTTTGCCGCGCGCGGCCGCGCGTCCGGGGGATTTTCCCTGTTTTTCAAAAAAAATTATAGAGTTAGTCTTGATTTTATCATGGATAAGTCCAGAACTTTTCTTGACTTTACCGGTAAAATGAAAAATCATCCAACGGGATTCGATGTCACCGCCGCATGATGCGACGGAGGACGCCGCGGAACGGTTCCGCGGCGGGCGCGGCATGTGGTCGCGCCACCGACAAGGTGGGCCGATGGAGGTCGGGACGCGGGCCGATGGCGGCGGAGTACGGCGCGGCGGCCGGGCGTTCCGATTGGGATCAGGGCCGCGTCTCCGCCCGTGTGCGGACGCAGCCCCGGATGAGGCCCGATTCTTACCTCATGGGAGGAATGTATGAAACGCTTTCTGGCTGTTGTGGCTCTGGTTGCCGCGCTGATGGCGCCGGGCATGGCCGCCGCCGAGGGCACGGGTCTGTATCTGGCGCCCAAGATGCTTCTTTCGTTGCAGAATACGGGCGACATCTCCAAGGACAACGCGCCGTTCAGCGGTTCCATGGATCGCTATGACCAGTTCACGCTGGGCGGGGCCCTGGCCATGGGCTTCGATTTCTGGCAGTACTATCTGGTGCCGTTGCGCGTCGAGCTGGAGCTGGGTCTGCGCGGCAACAACGAACATGAATGGGACGCCTATTACGGCGGCAGGACGGGAACTGTTGAAGGCACGTGGAACAGCACGACCCTGTTTGCAAACCTCTACTATGATTTTCATACCGATTCCGGCCTGACGCCCTATGTCGGCGGCGGTCTCGGTCTGGCCTTCAACTATGCCGAATACAAGTGGCGCAACGGCGCGCTCGGCGGTTCGGCCAATGATACCATGACCAACTTCGCGTGGAATCTCGGCGCGGGCGTGAGCTACAGCTTCAACGAAAATCTTGCGGTGGATCTGGCCTATCGCTTTGTGAGCCTCGGGCACAACGAGGTTACGCTGGGCAATATGACGTTCGAAAATGATCCGTACAACAACGAGTTCATGCTCGGTTTGCGTTTCGGGTTCTAAGCATTCCTTTTGCTCTCCGTCGGGGATATGCCCGATGGGGAATTCTGGTTTTCGGGCCGGCGTCAGCCGGCCTTTTTTTATGCCCCTTGTCCGGCTCCGCCGCGGGACAGGGCGTGTTGCGCACATGGATATGCACATTCCGGTGACAAAATAAAAAAAGCAAAAAACTTCAAAAAACTTCAAAAAAATGAATTCTTCTTGTTGATTGCTTGTGGAATAAATTGTTGACAGTTTTCTAGAGTGTTTTTAACCCTGCGGACTTCTTGACTATCAAATTTGAAAAAGTCTAGATTTTTATCTCTAATATCCTTTAATTTCAATATGTTAGAGTAACAAGTACCGATCGTCGGCAAAAGCTTGTTCCCTGATATTATTCTGTTTCCGCCCGTTGCGGCCCGTTCCTTTTTGGGGCTACAAAGGGGCCATGCAAGAACAATGGCTGGAAATCTCTAGAAAGCTTCAAGAATCTCTGGATTCGGGAGTTTACAAGGTCTGGATTGCGCCCCTGCACGGCGACGTGCAGGGCGACCGTCTGACGTTGCGAGCCCCCAGCGCCTTTGTGGCCAACTGGCTGCGGACGCGTCTGCTGGGGGCCATCCGTGACGCTGCTGCCGCAGTGCTGCGGGTGGACCCCGGGACGGTATCCGTGGATGTGCTGACCGGGTCGCGGGAAGAAGCGACGTCCGGGGGAGAGAAGAGCGCCGCCGGGGCGGCCGCCGTATCGATGTCCGCTGCCGGGGGCTTCGATAACGGCGAGAGATGCGGAATGACGACGACTGCCGCGTCGGAATCCGCGTCCGTGCCCGCAGCGCCGCTCCTGACGACGCCTCAGGCTCCGTCGCAGCAGTATCTGCCGCTGGGCGTGGCCTCGTTTTCGCGTCCCCGCAATGAATGGCGGCATTCTTTCGACGATTTTGTCGTCGGCCCCAGCAACAATGTGGCTGTGGCGGCGGCGCAGGACGTGTGTCGCAGCTCCGGCTGCGTGTCCACGCTGTTCATCAGCGCGCCTCCCGGGCTGGGCAAGACGCATGTGAGCCAGGCCGTGGGGCAGACCATGTTCAAGGCCGGGCTCGGCTCGCGGGTGGGGTATCTGACTGCCGAGGATTTTGCCGCCCGTTTTGTGTCCGCCCTGCGTACCAGGGAGGTGGACGAGTTCAAGGCCCGCCTGCGCCAGCTGGACGTGCTGCTGCTGGAAGACGTGCACTTCCTGCGCGGCAAGGAAAAAATTCAGGACATGGTGCTGAGCGTGGTCAAGCATCTGCAGGAATACGGCGGGCGCGTGGTGTTCACGAGCACGTTCTCGCCGCGGGAATTGCAGCAGGTTGACTCGCAGCTGGTGTCGCACTTCTGCTCCGGCATCGTGTCCGCCATCACGCGGCCCGACGAGGATATGCGTCGGGAAATTCTGGAGCGCAAGGCCCGGAGCTGGCAGGTCATGCTTCCCGCCCCGGTCTGCGATCTGCTGGCCAATCGCTTGCAGGGCGATGTGCGGCAGCTGGAATCCTGTCTCAACAGTCTTGTTTTCAAGGCGCGTCTGCTCAATTGCAATCTGAATACCGAGCTGGCGCTCGAAGTGCTGTCGCAATACGCCGATGTGGAGTGCGGTCCCGATTTCGACGCCATCGTGCGCCTTGTCTGCGAGAGCTTCGGCCTCACGCAGAAGCAGCTGGCGTCGCCGTCACGGCGTCAGGAGCTGGTGCTGGCGCGCAATACCATCTATTACCTGGCGCGCAAGCATACGGAAATGTCGCTGGCGGAGATAGGCTCGCGTTTCAACCGTCGTCATACCACGGTCATCAAGGGGATTTCGTCCGTGGAGCGGGAATTGTGCAAGGAAACGCGCGTCGGGCGTCAGATTGCGCGGGCGGTGAGCCTTATTGAACGCAACGCCGGGATGTGTGCGCAGGCGTAGCGAAAGGGAATGTTTTTTCGCGTTTGCGGCGAAACGCGCAGCATTTCAAACTGAAAATGCTCTAATGTTCAAGACGTCCAGAGAGCGTCTTGCGGAAACGGGCATTGCCGGCAGCCTTGCCCGTTTCTTCCAGCCGCGGCGGCCTTCGTCCCGAAGACGGAGGCCGCCTTTCTTTTGCGCGTTCCGCCCCTGTGCGGCCGATCCGGGAAGATGCGCAAGGGGCGTTCCGCGCCAGCGGAACGCCCCTTGTGATTCATGCGGCGCGGGGAGCGGTTCCGCCCGCAGCGCCGCCCGGCCCGAAGTGAGCGGAAAAACCGTGTTTTTTCCGCGAAACGACAGGTCGGATGGTTGAAAACGCTCTAAATCAGACCGTGAGCCTTGAGGACGCCGCGGAGCTTTTCCTTGTCGGCATCCTGCATGGGCCAGAGCGGCAGGCGCATTTCCATGTCCATGCGCCCCATGAGGGCCAGCGCCGTCTTGACGGGAATGGGGTTTGTCACCATGAACATGGCGTGATGCAGATCGAAAATTTCGTGATGAATCGTGCGGGCCGAGGTGAAGTCGCCGCCCGCCGCCGCCTTGCACATCCGGGACACCTTGTCGGGAACGATATTGGATGTCACGGAAATGAGACCGGTACCGCCGATGCTCATGAGCGGCAGGGCGGTGAAGTCGTCGCCTGAAAGCAGGCTGAAGTCCCTGGGGCAGCTTTCAATGGTCAGGCTTGCCTGCGCCATGTCGCCGGTGGCTTCCTTGACGCCGACAATGGTGGGAAAATCTCTGGCCAGCCGCGCCAGCGTGGCGGGCAGGAGGTTGCAGCCCGTGCGGCCCGGCACGTTGTAGGGAACGAGGGGCAGATCCACGGCCCGGGCTATGGCCCCGTAGTGCTGATACAGGCCTTCCTGCGTGGGCTTGTTGTAGTAGGGCGTGATGAGCAGCGCGCCGTCCGCGCCCGCCTTCTTGGCAAAGCGCACAAGCCGGATGGCTTCGGTGGTGTTGTTGGAACCGGCTCCGGCGAGAACGGGAACGCGTCCGGCGGCCTGCTCGATACAGATTTCAATGACCCGTTCGTGTTCTTCGTGGGTCAGGGTCGCGGATTCGCCGGTGGTGCCGCACGGCACCAGTCCCTGAATGCCCTGCTCTATCTGCCAGTCGATGAGTTTGCGGTAGGCTTCTTCATCAATGACGCCATTCTTGAAAGGGGTGACCAGTGCGGTCATTGCACCGTGAAACAGCATAGCGACTCCTTGGAACTACGGGTGAATGAGGCGGTTACTGGTTGATGAATTCCTTCAGTTCCTTTCCGGCCCTGAAGAAGGGCAGACGCTTGGGCACCACGTCCACGCTTTCGCCCGTCTTGGGGTTGCGCCCGGCATAGCCTTCATACTCCTTGATTTTGAAGCTGCCGAAGCCGCGGATTTCGATACGCTCCCCGGCAATGAGCGATTCCTTCATGGCGTCGAAAAAGGTATTGACGACCAGAGAGGCATCTTCGAACGGCAGATCCGTTTCTTCCGCCAGAGTCCTGATGAGTTCACTCTTGTTCATATATCCTCCAACAAACCATCCTCGGATGGGTACGTTTCGGAGTGGAGCGCGCGGGCGCAGTCGCTTCGGGGGAAGAGGCGCGGTCAGGTCTTCGCGATTCTTCCGCAGCGGCGGATGCCGGGGTGCTTCTGCTCCCGGAGGCGTTCTCGGCGGTCGGCGGTTTTGCGGCATACGCAAAACCGGCGCAGACGCTGTGGGGGTTTTACGATACTGCTTGTATGCAGGGAGGCAAAGCGGG
>CAJMRA010000213.1 GCA_905215675.1 uncultured bacterium
GGGGAAGGAACCCCTTTTTGCCGCAAGCAAAAGGGGTTCCTTCCCCCTCAAGACAAAACATCCCCCGCATTGCACCCCTTCACGCGAGGCGACCGAACCAGCCTCAGCGCTTGTTGCGGCCGGAGAGGGCGAGCAGGGCGTCGAGGATGCTCCACGGGCTGGGAGGGCAGCCGGGAACGAACAGGTCCACGGGCAGATGGGCGGGAACGCCGTCGCCGCATTCGGGGGAGGGCTGGAACAGTCCGCCGGAAACGGCGCAGGCGCCCACGGCAATGACGATTTTGGGTTCGGCGACGGCGGCGTAGGTATCGAGCAGGGCCGCGCGCATGTTGCGGCTGACCGGCCCGGTGACCAGCACGCCGTCGGCGTGACGCGGCGACGCGGCAAAGCCGATGCCGAAGCGGCCGAGATCATAGGTCAGGGTTCCGAGCACGTTGGTGTCGGCTTCGCAGGCGTTGCAGCCTGCGGCGCTGACTTCGCGCAGGGAGAGGGAACGGCGATACAGGCCGTAATCGCGTTGGGGCGCGCCGATTCCGGCGAAGGGTTTTTCCGGCGTGACGAGCAGGTCTTCGCGGTTGAAGGCGGCGACGCGGTGATCGCGGCTGAAGGCTATGGCCTCCTGCGGGCAGACGTCGCGGCAGGCGCCGCAGAACAGGCAGCGTCCCATGTCGAGCTGCGGGCCGCCTTCGGGGCGGGGCGCAATGGCCCCGGCGGGACAGACGCGGGCGCAGGCCGTGCAGGAACCGCAATCCACGGCGCGCAGCCGGGGCACGCCCAGATAGCGGGCGGGCAGGGTCGGATCTGTTCTGGGATAGCCTGCGGTACGGTATTTTTGCCGGAAGCGTTCGGCGAGGATGCGGAACATGGCAGCTCTCTTTCTGAAAATTTTTCGAGGGCGCGCGCTTCCGGCGGAAGCGCGCCGGAGACGGGCGGGAAGACGGCTCTTGACGGCCGGTCTTTCCCGCCTGTCTCTCCTCAGAGGTCAAAGCCGCAATAGGAAAGATTAAAACTCTTGTTGCAGAGGGGAAAATCCGAAATCTGCTGTCCGCGCAGGGCCATGGCCAGTCCCTGCCAGTTTTGGAAGGAGGGATCGACGGCCTTGAAGAAGGCCGGGCGTCCCGTGGCGTCCGTCATGAGCAGATGACATATTTCGCCGCGCCAGCCTTCGACCTGCGCCACGGCCAGATGCAGCGGCGGCAGCGCGTCGGGCAGATCGGCCAGAACCGGGGAGGGGCGTTCCTCGGCAAGGGCCTTGAGGTCCGCCGCGACCTGCGCCGCGGAAACGTCCAGTTCGCGGCTGCGGACGAGGGTCCGGGCCAGCACGTCGCCGCCGCGCTCCACCACGGGAGCGGCGGCTTCCTGCGGTTCCGGTCCCAGGGGGTGGGAAAAGCGGGCGTCCACGGGCAGGCCGCAGGCGCGGGCCGCCATGCCCACAAGACCGAGGGCGCGGGCGGTTTCCGGGCTGACCGGGCCGGTTCCTTCCAGACGATCGTGGACGCTGGGGCTGGCCAGCATGACGTCCACGGAGGCGCGGGCGTCGCGGTAGGCGGCCTGAAGGCGGGCGAGCGCGTCGGCGCATTCCTCGGCGGAGAGGTCCTGACGCACGCCGCCGGGGCAGAGAAGATTGCGCCCGAAGCGGTTGCCGCAGAGAACGGCGGTCGTATTGAGCACGTCGCCGCGGATGCGGCCGTTCCATGCCGACGTGGGCAGAAAGCCGGTATCGCCGCCGATGGCTCCCAGATCGCCGATATGGTTGGCAAGGCGCTCCAGCTCCAGGGCCACGCGGCGGATACGGCGGGCGCGGGGCGGCACGACGATGCCCGCGAGGCGCTCAAGGGCGACGCAGTAGGCCGTGGCATGGCCGATGCTGGTATCGCCCGCGAGGCATTCCACCAGCGACACGCGGCGGCGGGGGGCGGCGCGCAGGAAGAGCGCTTCCGCGCCCCGGTGCTGGAAGCCGAGACAGATTTCCAGATGCAGCACCGTCTCGCCCAGACACTGAAAGCGGAAGTGTCCGGGTTCGATGATGCCCGCATGAACGGGCCCCACGGCCACTTCGTGGACTTCCGTTCCCTCGACCCGGAAGAAGTCGTTTTCCGCCGGTCCGGGGCGGCGCGGGTCGTCGCCGACCGGCCAGGGAGCGTTGAAGCGCACGGGCTTGAGCCACGGATGCCCGGCGGGCATGATGCCGGAGCGTTCGCAGAGTTCCCGCTCGAAAAGGTGGGCCTGCGGATACTGGGGCGTCAGGGCCGCGTAACCGGCCAGCGCCTCGCTGCGCAGAAGATGCAGACTGCCGTCCTCGTCGTGGCAGAGCAGGCTGCACAGGCTCTTGCGCGGATCGTCGGGTTTTTCGCCCGGCAGGGCGAAGATGGCCAGCAGGCGGCAGCCCGCGTCGAGCAGCGCGCCGGTTTCTTCCCGCCAGCGCGCGCCGCGCAGTTCTTCCACGTCGGCAATATTGATGCGTTGAGTATGGGGAAAGCGCATGACCTAGCCTCCGATGCAGCGCGCGGCCTGTTCCAGCGCGTGCCGCAGCCCCTGCGGCACGTACAGACCGAGAAGGAGAACCGTCAGGCCCAGCGCCAGAGGGGGCAGAACGCTGAGCAGCGGTTCGCGGACGGCGCGGGGCACGTCCGGCGGGCGCGAGCCCTGAATCATGCGCAGGACAGGCACGCTCATGCCCACGAAGATGACGGCCAGCAACGTCAGGTAGACGGCGCCCGCGATCCATTGTCCCTGCGCCAGCGCGCCCTTGAAGATCCAGAGTTCGCTGACGAACAGGCCGAACGGCGGGGAACCGACGATGGCCAGAAAGCCCCCGGCCCAGAGAACGGTGGTGAAGGGCATGGACCAGCGCATGCCGCGCACGTCGTAGCTTGAAAGGGTGTGATAGCGTGTCAGGATATTGCCCGCCGCAAGAAAGAGCATGCACTTGGTCAGGGAGTGGCATACGGCATGGAGCATGGCCCCCTGAACGGCAACGCCGCCGAGGCCGATGCCGAAGGCGAGAATGCCCATGTGCTCCACGCTGGAGTAGGCCAGAAGGCGCTTGTAGTGTCCCTGTCCCACAATGAAAATGGCGGCGACGCCCAGCGAGAGCAGGCCGAAAAAGAGCAGCAGACGGGCGCTGAAACCGCCCAGACCGGCGGCCAGCAGAATCTGGTGCCCGCGCAGGATGCCGAGCAGCGCGCAGTTGAGCAGCGCGCCCGACAGCAGGGCGGAAACCAGCGAGGGGGCCTGACTGTGCGCGTCGGGCAGCCAGTTGTGCAGGGGCGCAAGGCCCATTTTGGTTCCGTAGCCCACGAGGAAGAAGATAAAGGCCGCCTTGAGCCAGGGCACGGCCGGGCTGTCCGGCGCGACGCCCCGGGCGAGCCGCTGGAAGACGGAGAGCTGATCCGCCGCCTCGTTGGCGCTTTCCAGACCGTTGCCGGCAAAGGCCAGCGACAGCAGCAGGTTGCCGATCAGGGCCAGGGCGATGCCGACGGAGCAGATGATCAGATACTTCCAGGTGGCTTCGAGGGATTCCTGATGCCGGTGGAAGTAGATCAGCGGCGCGGAAGCCAGGGTGGTGGCCTCGATGCCGACCCAGAGCGCGCCCAGATGGCGCGTGCAGGTGACGAGCGTCATGGCGGAGAGGAAGACGCACAGACAGGCCGTGAAGCGGCGTTCCGGCGCATTGGTGAAGCGTTCGCCGGTCTTCATGTGGGCGCGTTCGCCGAGTTTTTCCTCGGCCTTGAGGTAGCCGACGGCATAGATGGACGACACGAGGAAAAGCGCCGAGGCGATGCCGAGAAACAGGCCGCCGAGCATGTCGGGCGCAAGCAGGCCGCCGAAGGCCGAGGGGGCGTTCCCCTCGAGGATGCGGCGCAGGACGGCGGCCGTCAGCACGGCATGGAGGACGGCGGCGGCCACAAGCAGCGTGCGGCCCGTGGCGGCCTTGGCGATGAGCATCATCAGCGCCGCCGCCAGCAGCGGCAGAATCAGCAGGGCTTCTAGCATGGCGATCAATCCCTGAGGCTGCGGAAGCGGCCTACGTCTATGGTTTCAAATTTGCTGGAAATATGGTTGATGGCGATGCCCATGACGAAAACGGCCACAAAGAGGTCGAGCAGCAGGGTCAGCTCGAACCAGACGGCCCCGGCGCTCATGAGGGGCGTGCCCAGCAGAAAGATACCGTTTTCCGTCACCAGATAGCCCATGACCTGCGACAGGGCCGAGGCCCGGCCGATGACCAGCAGCAGGCCGCTGAAGAGCGTGCTCAGGGCCGTGGCCAGCAGGAAGGGCGGAAAGAAACCCTGCGGCAGGGGGAGCTGTTTTTCCAGCCAGAGGGCAAAGACAAGGCCGATCATGCCCGCCAGCACCGCCGCCGCGTAGGGCAGGTGGGGCGGCACGGACGAGGGCGCGCCGATGCGCAGGTGCGTGCGACGCAGCAGCAGCGGCAGGCCGACGCCCTTGATAAGCAGGATGGCCGCGCCGATCAGCAGGTGATCCAGACTGATGAGCAGCGCCGCCAGCAGACAGCCCTGAACGGCCACAAGCTTGTTCATGCCCGCCAGACGATCCGTGCCCAGCAGGAGCAGGTTGTTCAGCAGAAGCAGAAAAAGCAGCAGAAGCAGGATGGACATAGGGACTCCTTCGGAGGGAGCGTGTCAAAAGTATTTATAGTCTGAAATGCCTTGCGTTTCAGACCATACGGCCTGTCGTTTCGCGGAAAAAGCGCGGTTTTTCCGCTCACTTTTGGC
>CAJMRA010000214.1 GCA_905215675.1 uncultured bacterium
GGGGGTTTCCTTCCCCCCAGAAGAACGATTGAGAGTCAACACGCCCTAGACGCGCGCTCCCGGGCTCCCATGCATTCCAGCTGCACGGCCGCAAGATGCTCAAGATGCTCGGACAATCCGAGGCAGAAAGCGAGATCGCCGCCGTGACAGCACAGCCCGTGCGACTCCATCCATACGGCGGGCGCCGTTTGCGCCGCCCGCGCCACGGCCTCGGCCAGCTCCGGCGTACCCGGCGGCAGGGCGGGCGCGAACGCCAGACGCTGTTTCCACGTCCGGGCCTCGAACAACGGCAGTGACAGAAAGGCATCCCGCCAGCCTTCGGGGTCTTCCGCGCCGAGGCGCAGCGACAGGGCCAGCAAACGCGGCGGATGCGTATGCAGCACGGCCAGCGTTTGCGGCGCGGCCGCATAGACGGCCAGATGCATGCGCCCTTCCGACGACGCCGGTCCCCCCCGCAACACCGAGCCGTCAGGCGTTTGCAGGCAGGCGTCCTCCTCTCGCAAGCGGCCCTTGGCGCAGCCCGAACGGGTAATCAGCACGTTTCCGTCGCTCAGGCGGCAGCTGGCATTGCCGTTGAAACCGCGCAGCAGCCCGCTGTGCCAGGCATCGCGGCAGCAGCGCGCAATATCCCGCCAGGCGGCGGCATGCTCGGGAATGCGGGTCGCGTCAGGCATTGTCGCCCCCCTTTCCGAAGTGATCGAAGCCCTGCAAGTCGTCCAGCGGGCGATTATTGCAGGTCAGTCCCTCTTCCGTCACCACGCCGATGGTCATGAAGCCGGGAATGGCCGCATGCAGCGGCGGCAGCATGTCCGGCGCGCAGGCTCCCAGCAGGGCGTAATCCTCGCCGCCCAGCAGGGCCTGTTCCACGGGGTCCAGCCCGTGGGCCTCGGCATAGCGGCACACTTCGGGATGCAGCTGGCCGCGCGGCAGCACCAGAGCCGCGCCGAGACCGCTCCCGCCGTCGTCCTTGCCGCCGCGTCCCAGCAGCCGGGGCAGATCGCGCGCCAGACCATCGGAAACATCCATCAGCACGGGCGGGCGGGCGTTACTGCCCGCGCGGGCCAGCATGAGCCCGGCGTCCACCTGCGGCAACGGGTGCAGATGCGCGGCGCAGGCGGCGGGCCAGCGCTCGACGGCGGAACGGCCGTGCTTTTCCAGCACGGCCAGTCCTACGCGGGCAAGCCCCACCTGCCCCACAAGAAAGATGCTGTCTCCGGGCATGGCCCCGCCGCGCGCCAGAAAAATGACCTCGTCCGGCGCGCCGTAGGCTTCGCCCCATACGGTAATGGAAATGTGCAGCCGCTCGCAGCGCGACAGATCTCCTCCGGCCAGCGCCATGCGCCAGGGGCGCGCGGCGTCGGCCATGCCCGCGAAGAAGGCCTCCAGCCACGCCTCGTCGATATCGCCGGGCAGTCCCAGCGCCAGGGTGAAGGCGCGCGGCCGCGCGCCGCACGCCGCCAGATCGCTGATATTGACCGCCAGCGCCTTGTACCCGATATCCTCGGGCGTGAAATAGGAGCGCCGGAAATGCACGTCCTCAAGAAAAAGATCGCTGCTGACGCACAGGGGGCCGCCGGGACGCAGCATGGCGCAGTCGTCGCCCCGGCCGATGAGCAGGGCGTCATGCGCGCCGGGGAAATGGCGCGACAGCCGTTTCAGAATGCCGTCTTCGGAAAGGGGAAAACGGGATGGCGTGGGCATACTTACTCCTCCGGAAGCAGATATTCCGCCAGAATGACCTTCAGGCCAAAACCGGGGAAGTTTACCTGAACCTTGTCGGGAGGCAGGCGGCGAACGATCTTGCCCCTGCCGAAAATTCTGTGGCGGCAATAGCCGCAGGCCCCCGCGTCCGCGGCACCGGACGGCGCGCCGCCGGACGACGGCGCGGCAGCGTAGCGGGGAAGGCGCTCTCCGGGCGGAAGCTGGCAGTCGTCGGCGCGGAACGGATACCCGCCGTCGCCGCCGGAGCCCTTGCGCCGCAGCATGCCGCCGTAGCCTTCCGTCCATGCCTCCACCAGCGCCGCGGGCAGCTCCCGCACAAAGGGACTTTGCCCCACGGGCATGCCGCCGCGTTCCGCGCGATCAAAAATCGTCGCCGGACAGTACAGCTCCAGTTCCTTGCGGGCGCGGGTGCAGGCCACGTACATCAGGCGGCGTTCCTCCTCGAAATCCTCGGGGCGGCTCATGGAATGCCGCGACGGGAAGCGGTCCTCCGCCAGATCGATGATGATGACCGCGTCCCACTCCAGCCCCTTGGCCGAATGAATGGTGGACAGGGTGACGGCCTGTTCGCCGCTCGGTTCGTCTTCCGGCGTTTCCAGCGCCAGATCGGCGATGAAGACGTCGAGAGCCTCATAGCCCGCGGCCATCTGGACGATTTCCTCCAGCGCCTGACTTCGGCGCGGCCAGTCGTCGGGATAGGCCTGTTCCATGCGGGGCCGGTACTGCTCCACGATGGACGAGAGGATGCCCGCCGGACTGAGTTCCCGCGCCCGCAGCGTATCCAGAAAGTCCAGATCCGCCCGCAGGCTTTCATGCCGGGCCAGCGCCTTGCGCAGGGCGGTCGCGTCGCCGGAAATCAGCGCCGCATGAATCTTGCGCGCCGTCTTCGGGCCGATACCCGGATGGAGCGCCGCCACACGCTCAAAGGACGGCAGATCCAGCGGGTTGATCAGCAGGCGCGCATAGGCGACGGCATCCTTGACGTGCGCGGCCTCGGCATAGCGCAGGCCGCCGTATTTGCGAAAGGCGACGCCGCGCTGATTGAGCGCCATTTCCAGCTGAAAGGAGTGAAAGCCCGCCCGGAACAGCACGGCGATTTCGTCGGGACTGTAGCGATTGAGCAGGTCCTCGATCCGGGCGGCCACGACGGCGGCCTGCGTCTTGTCGCTCAGGGTCGTGACCAGCCGCACCGGCGCGCCGCCCTCCTGCCGCGTGAAAAGATGCTTGCGGAAGGATTCCGCGGCGTGCGACAGCACGCTGTTGGCCACGTCCAGAATGGGTTTCGTGGAACGATAGTTTTCTTCCAGCCGGATGATGCGCGCCCCGGGAAAAAGCGTGGGAAAATCGAGGATATTGCGGACGTTGGCGCCGCGAAAGGCGTAGATGGACTGGGCCTCGTCGCCCACCGCCATGACGTTGCCCATTTCCTGTGGCGCGGCGTCGGGAGGCCCGGCCAGCAGGCGCACGATACGCGCCTGCACGAGGTTGGTATCCTGATATTCGTCCACGAGAATATGGCGAAAGCGGGCGCGCAGCCGCTCCGCGGCTTCGTCGTTGCGTCGCAGGAGGGCTTCCAGCTCGAACAGCAGATCGTCATAGTCCAGCAGACCCCGTTCCCGGCGATAGGCTGTATACGCTTCTCCCAGGCGGGTCAGGGCTTCGGCATGCGGCAGAAGCTGGCAGGCCTCACGCTGGAGAATGACGTCCATCCCCTGTTCCTTGTTGCGCGCCTTGCTCAGCAGACCGACTACGGCCTGCGTTCTGGGAAAGGACCGATCCCCCTTGCCGATGCCGAGCGTCTCCCGGCATTCCTTGACGGCGGCGGCAATATCCGCGCCGTCCATCAGGGAAAAGGCGCGGCCTTCGAGCCATTCCGGCCGCCAGCGGCGCAGCACGCCGAAGGCAAAGGAATGAAACGTGCCGCCCTGCACGCCGATCAGCCCCTGATCGCCCACGTCCGCCGCGCGCTGCAGCATTTCATGCGCCGCCTTGCGGGTAAAGGTCAGCAGCAGCATGGACGCGGGCGACACGCCCTGATCCGCCAGCCAGGCCAGACGATGCACGATGGTGCGCGTCTTGCCGCTGCCGGCGCCCGCCACGACCAGCACGGGCCCGTCGCCGCAGGTCGCCGCTTCATACTGGGCGGCATTCAATCGTTTTCTGAAATCCATCATGGAATCCGCAACAGGTTGACGTACAGGAAAAACCGCATGCGCGCCGGAAACGGCGACCGCCGCCGTCCGCCCCGGCGTTGCAACCGGAAATTTCAAGCATACCTCAAAACCTCCCGGCACGCCAGAAAGGACGCGCCCCCTCTCCCGGCGGGCCCGCGGGTGTTGACGCATTCCCTCCGCGTCCGTACACTTTTCCCCGAGAATGCCGCGACAGTTTCCCGCCACCCGGCGACGCGAGGCGGCATGCAACTTTCAGAGAGGACCCCCCATGCCCAAAGAGCAGGAACAATTTCAGCAGGCAGTCGTCAGCATTCTTGAAGCCGTCATGTTCGAGAACTGGCTGCGTTTCTATTTCATCGCCGAAAAGGCCGACGCCGACAACGTGGACGGCGAGCATACGCTCTATCTGGCCGTGCCCGACAAGGCCATGACCCGCATCCGCGAAGAATACGCGCATCTTCTGCCGCTGGCCGAAAGCCTCAACGGCAAGACGGCCTCCTTTGAGAATTCGCAGCAGGCCGTCTGCACCTTTGTCGTGCAGCATCTGGACGGCAAGTCCATGCCCCGCCAGATGGCCGACATGGTCTTCGACAGCTCGTCCTTCCAGACGCGCATGCAGCTTTTCAACGCCTGGGTGCAGATGCACGAGGAGCAGCTCGAACAGACCTTCATGGATTTCGCCCAGTGGCGCAGCCTGTTCGCCCAATGGTGCGAAACCGACAAGGTGAAGGAACTGGCCGCCCGCCTCGCGGCCGCCGCCATGAAGCCCGCCGCGGCCGCATCGGAAAGCACTCACTAGAGTGTTCTTCTGGGGGGAAGGGAAACCCCTCTGCT
>CAJMRA010000215.1 GCA_905215675.1 uncultured bacterium
GAGGCGGCGGCACAGCGCCGCCCGGCCCGAAGTGAGCGGAAAAACCGCGTTTTTTTCCGCGAAACGACAGGCCGCAGGGTTTGAAACGCGCAGCGTTTCAAACTGAAGTTGCTCTAGAAAAATACGGTAAAGCGCCCTGCTCCGAATTTCGGAGCAGGGCGCTTTGCTGATGGCGGGGACGCTGCGGGCCCCGGCCCGGCTACGATTCGGGGAAATACGGGCCGCGCGTCCGGCCCGGATCATGCCCGCATGTCCTCCGCAAGGGGGGCGTCATCCCGCCGGGATGCCGAACGCCCCGTTATCAGCGGCCGCCCTTGCCCAGTTTGGAAAACAGAAAGAGCGCCACGACGGCAATGACGGTGATGGCGATCATGTTCAGAGTTTCCAGCCCCATGCCTACCTCCTCCGAAAGACGGGCGTGTCTGCGCATCGTGCGACGGGCGCAAAGGGAGTTGTCGCGCCGCCGGATGCCGGCTCCAGCATAAAGGAAAAGGGATGCCCGGCGCAAGACGCCGGGCATCCCTCCGTCAAAGGTTCGGGAACGTGCCGCCGCCCGGCCCGAAGCGAGCCGGAAAAACCGCGTTTTTTTCGCGAAACGACAGGCCGCAGGGTTTGAAACGCGCAGCGTTTCAAACTGAAATTGCTCTATTCCTTCGGACGGTTGTCCACAATCCGCCGGGCCTTGCCTTCCGAGCGTTCGATGGAATGCGGTTCCATCAGGCGCACCTTGACGGTGACGCCGAGATATTCCTTGATATTCTTTTGCAGTGTGCGTTCCAGCGTCTGGAGCTTGCCGATTTCGTCGGCAAAGAGGTGTTCGCCCATTTCCACGCGGACTTCCAGCGTATCCAGATTGTTCACCCGATCCACCACAAGCTGGTAATTGGGCGACAGCACGCGCTGTTCCATGATCAGCCCTTCAATTTGCTGCGGGAACACGTTCACGCCGCGAATGATCAGCATGTCGTCGGTACGGCCGCGCAGGCGCGTGATGCGGACGTGCGTACGGCCGCAGCAGCAGGGCGTGTAGTCCAGACTGGTCAGATCGCGCGTACGGTAGCGCACCAGCGGGATGCCTTCCTTGGTCAGGGTCGTGATGACCAGTTCGCCCACTTCGCCGGGGGGGAGCTGCTCGCCGGTGACGGGATCGATGATTTCCGGCAGGAACAGATCTTCCCAGAGATGCATGCCGGTCTTGGCCTCCACGCATTCCATGGCGACGCCCGGCCCCATGATTTCGGACAGGCCGTAAATGTTCAGGGCATTGATCCCCATTTTCTGTTCCATGTCGTGGCGCATTTCCTCGGTCCAGGGCTCCGCGCCGAATACGCCGGTGCGCAGGGGCAGGTCCTTGAAGTCGATGCCGATTTCCTGCCCGGCTTCCCAGAGATGCAGCGCATAGGAGGGCGTGCAGCACAGCGCCGTGGCGCCGAAGTCGCGCAGCAGCATGGCCTGACGGCGCGTCGCGCCGCCGGACGCGGGCACGACCGTCGCGCCCAGACGTTCCGCGCCGCCGTGCGCGCCGAGGCCTCCCGTAAACAGGCCGTAGCCATAGGCCACATGCACCGTGTCCAGATGACTGACGCCCGCCGCCGCCAGGCTGCGCGCCGCCGCTTCGGCCCAGGTTTCCAGATCCCGCGCCGTATAGCCGACGACGACAGCCTTGCCCGTGGTGCCGCTCGACGCATGCAGGCGCACGATGTTCTCACGCGGTACGGCAAACAGCCCGAAGGGGTAGTAGTCGCGTAAATCCTGCTTTTCCGTAAAAGGCAGATTCTTGAGATCGGCAAGCGTCCTGATGTCTGCGGGGGTGATGCCGATCTCCTTGAAACGCTTCTGATAGAAGGGCACATTGGCGTAGACGCGCGCGCACATGTCGCGCAGGCGGCGCAGCTGCAACGCCTCTATTTCCTCGCGAGGCAGCGTTTCCTTGCGTATGTCGAAAATCACGGTGGTACTCCTTGGCTGTCATGCTCCACGCCTTGCGGATCACATATCTACTGGCATGCCCCAAATAGCCGTATCGGTCAAGGGGAAGCGCCGCGACGGGCCGGTCTTTTCCCGGTCGCGCCCCCTTTCTCCCATTGCCCTTGCCTGCGCTTTCCTGTAGATCGGAGGCATGCAAACTCTTACTGAAAAACCCAAGCAATTTTCCACGCTGCCCACGGCCGAAAAGCTTGCGGGCATTCGTGACTGGCTGGAAGAGCACAAGGCCCTGGATGTGACCGTTATCGATCTGTCAGGGTCGGGAGCCTTTGCCGAAGGCATGATCGTCGCGACCGCAACTTCCGTGCGCCATGCGCAGAGTCTCGCCGACGGTATCGGCCTCTATTGCCGTGAACAGAATTTCGAATATCTGCGCATGGAAGGGTATACCACGGGCCAGTGGATTCTTGTGGACTGCAATGATGTGGTGATCAACATCTTCCAGTCCTCCACCCGCGATCTTTATAAACTCGAAAACCTCTGGGGCGCCGTCGTCGCCGCGCGTGCGGCCCGCGGGGAAGGATAGAGCCGTCATGAACGCCCTGACGCCGACGCTGCTGCTCATTCTCGACGGCTGGGGCATCGCTCCCGCCGGTCCCTACAACGCCCCTTCCGTGGCCCGGACGCCCTGTCTGGACGCCCTCTTTGCCTCCTGCCCCCATGCGCGCCTGAACGCCTCCGGCCGTGCCGTCGGTCTGCCCGAAGGCTACATGGGCAACTCCGAGGTCGGCCACCTCAATATCGGCGCGGGCCGTATCGTCTATCAGGACATGACGCGCATCGACATGGCTGTGGAGGACGGTTCGCTGGGGCGGAATCCCGTGTTCGTCCGCCTGCTCGACGATCTGCGTCGTTCCGGCGGCGCGCTGCATCTCGCCGGACTGCTTTCCGACGGCGGGGTGCACAGCCATATCCGTCATCTTGAGGCCCTGTGCGCCGCCGCGGCCGACGCAAAGATCCCCGTGCGCGTGCATTGCTTCATGGACGGTCGCGATACCGCCCCCGAGAGCGGCGCCGGTTTCGTCGCCGAACTGCAAAAGGCGCTGGCCCCGTTGCCGGATGCGTCCATAGCTTCGCTGATAGGCCGGTATTATGCCATGGATCGCGACAAGCGCTGGGATCGTGTGGCCGAAGCCTGGAATCTGCTTGTTCACGGCAGGGGAGCGAGCTGTGCCGACGCCGTCGAGGCCCTGAAAGACTCCTACGCCGCGGGCGTAACGGACGAATTCGTCCGGCCCGTCCTGCTGTCCGGGGCCGCGCCGCTGGCTGACGGCGACGCCCTGTTCTTCTTCAATTTCCGCGCCGATCGCATGCGGCAGCTGGCCCACGCCTTCTGCGACGAGGCCTTTGACGGTTTTGATCGCGGTCGTCGTCCCGCGCTGGCCGGACTGGCGTCCATGACGGCGTACGACGCGGATCTGCCCATGCCGGCAGCCTTTCCCAGGCAGGCCGTCCGGGACGGTCTCGGCGAATATCTGTCACAATGGGGAGTTCGCCAGCTGCGTCTTGCCGAAACGGAAAAGTATGCCCACGTCACCTATTTCTTCAACGGCGGGGTGGAAGCGCCCTTCCCCGGCGAAGATCGGCTGCTCATCAATTCGCGCCGCGATGTGCCGACCTACGACAAGGCTCCGGCCATGAGCGCCCGCGAAATAACCGACGCCTTTCTTGCCGACTGGATTCTGGGGAAGCATGATTTCATCGTCTGCAATCTTGCCAACGGCGACATGGTGGGACATACCGGCATTCTCGAGGCGGCCGTCGCCGCCTGTGAAACCGTCGACGAATGCGTGGGGCGCATGGCGGAGGCCGTACGCATCCGCAAGGGCCGCATGCTGCTCATCGCCGATCACGGCAACTGCGAAACCATGCGCGGCCCAGACGGCGCTCCCTTTACGGCGCATACGACCAACCCCGTCCCCTGCCTTCTGCTTGAAGGCGACGGAACGCCGCGCCGCCTGCATGACGGCAAGCTCGCCGATGTGGCGCCGACGCTGCTGGCGCTCTGGAATCTGCCCCGGCCGGAAGCCATGAGCGGCGTCAGTCTGCTGGACGCCTGATTCCGGGACGGTTTTCCTGTTTGCCGGGGGAGGGAGGTTCCTTATGCCCGTACGGAAAGGAGCCTCCCTCCCCCTTGCGTTCCCTCCGGCTTCCCTGAACGCGCCCCCTCGGGGAGAGCGCGGGGGACGGCGGATTGCCCGGCGCGGGCGGACGCCCGGCCGCAGGGTTCCGGCATCTTCTCGACGAACGTCCATTCCCCGGACGCGAACCGGTTTTCCGGTTGCTCCCGGAAATGATGACGCAAGCGTGTTTCCTTGTGCAAGGATGGTATCATGAAAACTTCGCAAAAGCCCCAGGCGCCGGTGCATCCCGAAGGGATGGAAATCCTGTTTTTTTATCCCTGCCCGCATTGCGGCCGCCATGTGCCGCAGGTCAACCCGGTGACGCCGCAGCTTGTCGGCTGCGATGCCTGCGGTCAGTCCTTCCCCATTGTTCCCATTGATGAACGCAGTCTGCATTACGTCCGTATCATGCTTGCCAACGGACGCGCCGCCGTGGACCCTGATTTTCTGTAATGCCGCCCGAAGCCGCCTTTTCCCGTCCTGCCGCGAATCCGGGGAACGGGAACCGGCGTCGCCGCAGGCCCTTGAAATGCACAGCATTTCAAACTGAAATTGCTCCAGAGCGTTTCACCTTTGAAAAAGGTGAAAACGCGAGGCGGCGGCACAGCGCCGCC